>JBBSXF010000030.1:0-8946 GCA_038045905.1 Nanobdellota archaeon | reverse complement strand
TTAAATTCTAAACTTTTAAAAACGCTGTAAAATTATATCTTTTATGCCTGTGTGGCCCTATAGTCCAACGGCTAAGATATCTCGTTTACACCGAGAAGACCAAGGTTCGATTCCTTGTAGGGCCATATTTATTCTAAAAATTTAAATACCGCAGAGGAATATTCTTAACATGGGAAAATATAAAGAAATAGAGGAGATAAAAAAGAAAATACTTCCTGTGTTAAAAGAATACGAGGTGACCAAAGCAGGAATATTCGGAAGTTATGCCAGGAGTGAGCAAAAAAATAATAGTGATATTGATATTTTAATAAAAATAGATGATAAGGCGGGATTAATTGAAATTATAAGGCTAAAAGAACTGCTTCAAAAGATCACAAAGAAAAAAGTGGATCTTGTTGAGTATGAAACTATAAGAAAAGAATTAAGAGAACAGATATTAAATGATGAAGTAAGGATTTTACAATGAAAAGAGACTACAAATTGTATATCAATGATATTCGTGAGAGCATAAAGCAAATTGAAGAATATATGCATGGAATTTCTGAGAGAGAATTTATGAAAGATAAGAAATTGCAAGATGCCGTAATAAGAAGGATAGAGATAATTGGTGAAGCCAGCAGAAATATCCCTCGGGCTTTAAAACAAAAGAACAAACATGTTCCTTGGTTTGAGATGTCTCAATTTAGAGATTTTATTGTTCATTCTTATTTTGATGCAAGTCTACAAAGAATATGGAGAGCTTCTACCGAGAATATTAAAAAAATAAAAGAAGCTATGAAAAAGATTGCTTTGGTTTAAAAACAAGGTTTTCATTAATTTTATTTACACCGAGAAGACCAAGGTTCGATTCCTTGTAGGGCCATTTAAACTAAACTTGGAAAAAATATTAGTAGCAAAGCGAGGTTTTTACTGTTTTTATTTACACCGAGTAATCTGAATCCAATTTTTTTCTTAATTTTTTTAATCTTTCTCTGTAAAATTGAACTAATTTTTCATCTTCTATTCCTAAAATTTTTATTTTAATTTCTAATGCTACCAAGAGGCTTTTATCTATTTCTTTAAAATGATATATTCCCCTATCAATATTATTCCCTAGAATATCTACTTCAATCTTGCCAAAATGTTCTTCTATTTGCTTTTTCAAACTTTCAATCCCTTTTTCTGCTTTTTTAACTCTTTTAGCCATTTTTTATATAATTCAGTTGCGTTGATTAAATCATTGGGAGAAAGATTATTTAATTCTTTCTCATTTCTTTTTATTCTAAGATAAGCCTCGTAAGCTTTGTCTCCGATTGATTCTAAAAAATATTTTTTAGAATAATTTTCTTTAGAAAGAAGGCATCTCATAAGATATAATTCTCTTAATCTTAAGACTACAGAATAAACAATCCCATCAGGTAAATTTAGGTTGTTATCTTTGCACATTTTTATAGAATCTTGATTTATCTTAAAAATTCCTGCAATCTCCGAAAGGATTTTTTTTATATTAAAATTATGCTCTTTGATTTTATATTTCTCAATTAATTCTTTATTTAAAATAACTTTCATTTCTCTTAGAAGGCTTAAATAATTCAAGTTATTCGGCAGATTTTTTGAAAAAGAACTTTCTGAAACTAAAAGTATTTCATAATTATTATAATTGATAAGTTTATTTGTATTTTGCGTTATAATCAATATATCTATATCGCTATTAAAGTCAAAATCTCCTCTTGCATAACTGCCATAAAGATAAACGCCCATTACTTCTTCATTTAGGTTATGTTCAAATAAGCAACTAATAATATCTTGAAGAATCTTCTCCTTTGATGGTTCGAAAAGAGTTACAACTACTTGTTTGTTTAACCAGCTTCTAGGCAATAAAACTCCTGCCGAAGTTCCAACCTCCCTAGTTTGTTTTGTAATAGTTTCCATATATATTATAATATATTATAATACTAATCTATTTAAACCTTTTTGTTATGGTTTTCGTTAATATTATTTACACCGAGAAGACCAAGGTTCGATTCCTTGTAGGGCCATTAAGCCGTTTTCTTGAATTGATATAGTAGTATTAATGATTCGTAAGCTTTATGTATTAGAATGTCCTAATAAACTAATGAAAAAGAATGATAATTTACTTATAGGAATAATAATTGCGGTAGTCGTGTTTTTGTTGTTAGGAATGTTTGGTTTCGGAGGGATGATGAATGGAAGTTATGGTATGATGGGAAACTGGACTTATGGTTTCGGATGGATGTGGATTTTTGGATCCTTATTTATGACCCTAATTTTAGTAGCTCTTGTTTTATTTATTTTCTGGTTAATTAAACAATTACAAAAAAATAATAATAAAAAATGAACTTCGGAATTATTATTAGTACAAGCGAACCAGAAACAGTTTGGAATGCTTATAGGCTTGCAAATTTCTCTTTAAAAGAAGGAGATAAAGTAAAAGTTTTTTTATTAGCCAAAGGTGTTGAATCTGAAACCGGGAGTGAAAAATATAATGTTAAAGACCAAATATCTTCTTTTTTAAAAGATGGTGGAGAGATACGTGCTTGTGGAACTTGCATGAAATCAAGACAGATGGATAGCGGAGATACTTGTCTACTTTCATCCATGGAAGACTTATATCACATAGTTAAAGAATCAGATAAAGTTTTGACTTTTGGATAGACTTTGTTGTACTCAAATCATTTTTAATAAAACATGACTAAATCAAACAAATTCATATTCTGGGCACCAAGAATAATTTCTATTTTATTTATCTTATTTTTATCTCTTTTTTCTTTAGATGTTTTTGAAGGAGATTATGGATTTTGGGGAACAATTTTTGGATTGATTATGCATAATATTCCAGTGTTCATTTTAACTATTCTTTTAATAATCTCTTGGAAACACGAATTGGTTGGGGCTATAACCTTTGCTGTTGCTGGACTATTTTATATTGGATTTCTATTATCAGATGCAGTGATAAATTCTAAGTTTGAATGGTATATGTTTTCATGGACGGGAATAATAGCAGGACCTGCATTTTTAGTTGGATACTTATTTTATTTAAATTGGAAGAGAAAAATAAAAAAGAAGAAATAAATTAATCATGCGAATTTTTTTAAATAGAGAATATCTCCTTCTTTTATGCGCGAGTAGTTAAGCGGTAGAATTTCTCGTTGCCAAGCTAAGGAAACCAAGGTTTCCTACAGCACTACCTTCCTTTCAGGGAGACAGACGCAAAAACGAGGAGACCCGAGTTCGACTCTCGGCTCGCGCATGAGATGAAGTACATTATCAATCTATCCTCTGAATTGGGGTCACGCTTGATGACTCCTTTCAATATTCTTTTAAATGATATTATCCTATTAATAAAGAGATGATAATCAGTCTTGAACACAAATTTCGTGGGAAATTCGTGCGGAAGAAACCGGAGGTGTCGTCGCAATGATACAAATTCCCCTTTTAGGAGCATTAGCTTTAGGCACAGGAACTGTTTTAGAAAAGGTAATTCTTAAAAAAAGAAAAATAGATATAAGATTGTATCAAACAGCAAGCTTTCTCGCGATTACATTATTAATGATTCCTTTGCTCTATTTTTTCTGGAAACTTGACGCAGGAGCATTGACATTAAAAAGTGTTCTTATTTTTGTAACAATAATTATTTCTTCTGTATTGGCTAATGTATTTGCTCTTTATTCGATAAAATGGGAAAAAGTAACTGTACTCGAACCAGCAAAATTATTTGAACCACTATTTGTAATTTGTTTAACTGTCTTTTTTGGATTATTCATTAGCGGAGTTTATGAAACAAACACTAAATTTTTATTGCCTGCTTTGGTTGCAGGATTGGCTATTCTTTTTCCACACATAAAAAAAGAACATCTTAAATTAAACAAATATTTTATTTCAGCTCTTTTAGGAAGTCTTTTTTTTGCATTAGAATTAGTTTTATCAAAGTTAATCTTAGACTTTTATTCTCCAATCACATTTTATTTTTTAAGATGCTTATTTGTTTTTTTAATAAGCTTAAGTTTATTCAGACCCAAATTCAATTCCTTGGATAAAAAAACTTCTTTGATTATTTTTGGTACTGCTGGAATATGGATAGCATATAGGCTTGCAGTTTATTTTGGATATTCCAAATATGGAATTATTTTTACAACCTTAATAACCATGCTTGCTCCGATAGTAATTTATCTTCTTGCTAGAATATTTTTGAAAGAAAAATTGAATTGGAAAAACATTTTATCTTCGGTAATCATTGTTGCTTGCATAGTTTATTCTCTTTTATTATAATAATTAGTGTAACTATAAGATTGTATTATTTTCGTGTAACTAAAGAATAACAACAGAATAGAAATGTTTATAAATCCCTTTTTTCTACACCAGATATGAGAAATTCAATAGGACGAAAAATAGGTCTTGCATTAGGATTAGCTGGATTAGCAGGAGGGGCTTATGCACTTGATGCTTTAAAATATCCAGATGTTAAAACATTCTTTGGATGGGAAAATAAACCTTATATTGTTTGGAACGATGGAAGGGTTACTTCTGAAGATGAGAAGACTGTATTTATTAAAAGTCAAAATGGAAAGTGGCTTGCTCCAAATGGAAAAGAAATGCCAGCAAGATTTGGATTAGAAGAGAAAAAAGCTACTGATTTTGCTAATTCAAAAAAAGGGTTAAGACCAATTAATTATTTTCAGCATCAACAGGGCGGATTAAATACAGTTACAGTACTTTCAGATGGAACTAATGCACTTGGACCTTTTGCTTATAATATCGAACTTTCTTCAGGAAAACTTTTTCATGATGGAGATGGAGATGGATTGAAGAGAAATAAAGAACCTTATATGAGCGATAAATTTACTGGTGAAGCTATTCTTGGAATAAAAAATGCTTTAGACAGAGATAGTGCTTTACGTACTGAACTTGAAACTCTTAATAATAGAACATGGGTTATTGCGAATGAATATGCATTAGTTAATATAGCTACAAAAAGACAAGCTATTGAAAGAGCCATTCTAACAGAAGACCAAAGGGCTGGTTTAAGAGCTCAGGTTGCGATATATACTGCTAATCAATCTAAAAAAACTGCTGATTCCGCAATGGTAACTTCTGCCTTGGCTATCAAAAAAGCAAAAGACCTTGGAACAATAACTACAGAAACTCAAGCACAGGTTAATACAATAAAAGAAGATATTATTGAACTAGGAGACCAAGTTACAGAATTTCAAAAACAATCTTATGGAACTCAGAATAATGTTGCTCGGATTGGAGCGCAGTTAAAAGGACTTGAAGAAGACGTTATCGATAATAGGGCAGAAATTATAGAAACAGTAACTGCTTTAAATCCCGTTTTAAAAAAATCAAAACTTCCTGAATTAAATATTCCCGAACCATTATTGCCTGAAGTTAATGCTTCAGATTATAGTGTTCCTTCTACAGTTCTTCCATTTGGTGGAAGTGGACTAGAAGATACTTTAACAGGAAGACAATCAAATTCAACAGTTTCTATAAATCCCTCTATTGAGAGAAAGCCTTATTCTGCAACATCAGGTCAAAGCACTTCCTCTGCAAGCCCAACTGGTGCTCAAACTTCAGGAAAAAGTTTAGACAAAAAAATTACAAAAGCACCATCAACTCCGGCTACAGAAAAAGTTGATGAGGCAAAACCATATTCAGCATTATCTGCAAGTTCACCCAAGAAACCAAGAACTGACCAATTAATTCTTGCAGCAACTTTAGCTGAACCAGGTTCAGAATCAACAGAAACACAAGCAAATGCAGATTCAGCTGAAGCAAAACCATATTCTCTTCCTCCTGCAGGAAAACAAGATATCCGTGATGAAAATAAAATGGTAAGAGATTATATTAGACAACATCCAACTCTTAGATTACCGGTTGCATCAACAGATGTTCCAGCAGTTCCTTCTACACCTTCTATGGAAGAAGACGGAAGGGTTGGCATAGCTGGACAAGTAGGAGCAACATATAATTCCAAAGATAATAGTTTCAAAGATTGGAACGGAAAGTTTGGACTTACGTATGATGTAAGAGGAAACTTTATTGGAATTGGTCTTACTGGTGGAATGGGGAGTAGATTTAACCAAGAAGTTGTAAATTCAGAAACAAGAACTATTCCTTCAGGAAAACAATATACTACAGAAACAAAAATAACAGACCCATTTTCATGGTCATTAGCAGGAGAATTTAAGGTTGGACCAGTTCTTTTAGGACTTGGATTAGAAAATCAAGCATATAATGAAACAAGAACAGAAAGTACAACAAGAGACGGAGTTAAGACTCAACCCCCTCTTGAAAATGTTCGTCATTTTTCAGACACTTCTCTAATTGCGTATTTGGGACTTGGTGGAGAGCCAATAAAAGGATGGACAACAACAGGGATTGTAGGATATAATTTTAATCAAAAGCAACTTTCTTTTAATGCAAGAATTGCAAAACAAATACAACTATACAGAATGTATCAAGAACCATCTGCACCAGCAAGAGTTCAAGAAAGAAATCCTGTACTAGAAACTGATAATCAAAATTCAAATGATAGAGGCAGAAATTAAAATGAAATTCACAAAAATATTTTCATTCTTTATGTTTAGCATGCTTTTGCTTAGCGGAGTTTCTGCAGTAATGATAGATGACCAAATATTTAATGGATCAACTTCAACTTCTGCTACAATAAATAATGGAGATAGTATTAATTTTAATATTTGGATTGGAACTGCTTCAGTTTATTTACCTATGAAAGTGTCAGTTGTATTAAAAGATTCTGCAGATAATCTTATTTATACTTTTGCAGAACATGAAGTAAATACAGTAGATTTTGTTGGTGTATACACAATAAATAGAAGTATGTATGGAAATGCAGGAGATTTTGTTATTGAAGTTTACGGAGAAGATGCATTTCCTTCACAAGATTTAGTACTTGCATCTTTAAAAGTCAATCCTGATGCAACTAAACCTGTTATTACATTAAATGGAGTAAATCCACAATTTGTTACTTTGAGCACTCCTTATGTTGAAGCTGGAGTTAGTGCAATAGACAACCTTGATGGAGATATTACTTCAAAAGTTATTACTGATTCAACTAATGTAAATACTGGATTAACTGGAACATATACTGTATTCTACGCTGTTTCAGACAATGCTGGAAATACAATAACAGCACAAAGAACAATAAAAGTTGTTGCTTCTGGAACAGATATTACAAATCCGACAGTAACAATTACTGCCCCTGTAAACGGAGCAACATACACAAATGCAGATTCATTAAGTTTTACTGCTACAGACGCAAACTTAAATTCTTGTGAATATTCATTAAATGGTGGAACAAAAGTAGCAGTTTCTTGTGCTTCTGGAGTTTTAACAACTATTACTCCATTAACTAGTGTTGAAGGAACAAATACTTGGACAGTTTATGCTAAAGATGTTGCTGGAAATGAAGGAAATGCTAGTGTTACATTTACTATAAATCCAACTGCAGTAGATACAACTGCACCTGTTATCACAGTTGGTGTTCCTGAAAGCAATAAAACATACACAAATAATAGAATAACATTCAGTGTCTTAACAGATGAAAATTCTACAGTACAATTAGAAATAGATAATGGAAGTAGAAAAGTAATGACTAATCCTAGTGACCATATATTCACTTATACTACAACTCTTTTAAACGGAGACCACACAATAACTTTCTATGCAACAGACACTGCTGGAAACACTGCAACTCCAATAAGTGTAGATTTCACTGTCAATGAAAAGAAAACGTCAAGCAAGAGTGGTTCATCTTCTATTGGTTCAGAAGTTCAAACTTTAAGCACTGGAAGTCAAACAAGTTCTAGTGATACAGGAAGTGTTACACCGATTGTTTTAGACTTGACACAACCAGCAAAGAAACAATCAATCTTTGATAAGATATTTGAAGCAATAGGAAACTTTTTTAAGTGGTTGTTTGGAATTAAAAGCAAATAAGAATTAATTAAGAATATTAATCTAAAATGAAAAACATAACAAAACTTTTTTGTGTTGGAGGAATGGCTTTGATAGGATTAACTGGATGTCTTAAAGAAACAGATTATAGTTCTCAAAGAGATTTAAAACCTAAAACAGAAGAAGTAAAGGTTAAAGTTCCTGAAGTAAGAAATTATTTTGGTGAGCTCATTCAACCATTTTATAATCCTATTGTAACTTTTGGAGATTTTGATAATGATGGAGATTTAGATTTAATTGTTACACAAATAGATAGAGGGAGGGCATTAGAGCTGGAACAAGGTTATACTTCTTTGAAAATGACGGAAAAGGAAATTTCACATTAAAGACATATCCTGTTGATAAATAAGTGGGTTCTTTTGAAAAAAGAACCTAACATGGTAGAAAAGAGGAAATAAAAAGTTAATTAATCATAAAACTCTTGGGCGTTTATCAATCTTAATTATCAAAATAATCTTTTTATTTTCATCACATGAATATAATGCACGATAATCCCCTATTCTATAACGAAATATTTTTTCATTTTCTTCACTTCTCCCAATAAATTTCGAATCACTTGGAATAGGATTATTTTCTAATCTCTTCAAAGCCGTTTCAATTCTTTCCTTTAAATGAGAGTCTAATTTATCTAAAAATTTTTGGACTAATTGAGAAAGTTCAATGAGATACATAAAAGGAGTTTTATAACCTCCTTGTTTTTCCTGTATGTAAATCTTGTTTTGCCTTTTTTATTGCAATTAAATCATCATCACTAAGAGAAGTATCTTCTATGTATTCTTTAACCCAGTTCATATCTGTTTGAAGCTTTGCTAAACGAGAAATTATTTCATTAGTATTATTCATTTCCTTAGATTCCATAGCATTTTATAGACGAGATAATATTTAAACTTTTTGCTAGTTTATTATATTTTTGGTGATTAGCCGAAAAACGGACTAAACTACCCTCCTTACACAAATATCAAATAG
>JBBSXF010000029.1:0-6655 GCA_038045905.1 Nanobdellota archaeon | reverse complement strand
AGTTACTTTATGTGTAAGGAGGTTAGTTTAGTCCGGATTTCGGCTAATCACCTATAATTAAACTCAATTAAAATTAAAAGGGCTTAAACTTATCAATTTGGAAATAAAATGAATGTCCAAGAAATATTGAAATTTTGCTTAGAAAGAGGATTTTTGCTAGACAAAGAAGTTCTGGGATTGTTTAATGAGACAAGCGATGAAGAATCTGTTAAATTAATCATTGAAAAAATAAAAGACTCTACTAATCAAAGAATCATTACTAAAAGTTTATTTAATCAGAATAGGGATAAAGTCTTTCAAATTCTTTCTGCACTTCCTAAAGAACACCAACAACAATTGGAAGGATTAAAAATAAAGCTGGGGTTAAGCATAGAAATCTCAAGGGAAGTTTCAAAAGAAGAAAAAGAATATCAAAATTCCTCTGGGAATCAACCTAATTTCGAGATGACTGATGTGAAAGTTTTATCCTCCCCCTTAATTCGTACAAAGAAATTAGAGGTTGCGGATTTCACAAAACATTTTAGGAATAGAGTTTCTGATATGAAAATAATCTTACAAGAAAATTCTTCTCTAAAAAATTTAGTCTCAATAAATAAACTCTCTGGAAGTAGGCAAAATCTTTCTATAATTGGGATTGTTTCCAGCAAGTCCATAACTAAAAATAAAAATATTCTTTTTGATATTGAAGATTTAACCGGAAGGATAAAAGTGCTAATTGGTCCAAGCAATAAGCCTCTTTATGAAAAAGCAGAAGAAATTTGTTTAGATTCCGTTTTAGGGTTTAGCGGATTTGGAAATCGGGAAATTATTTTTTGTAGCGAGATTGTTTTCCCTGAAGCAAGTCTTCCAGAAAGAAAAAAATCCCCTTTTGATGAAAATGTTTTGTTTTTGGGAGACATTCATTATGGGAGTAGCTTATTTTTAGAAGATAAATTCCTCAAATTTATTGATTACCTCAACGGAAAAGTACCCAATACTCCTGAAGCAGAGAAAATTAAATATCTTTTCTTGGTTGGAGATATCATTGCGGGAGTTGGAACATATCCAAGCCAGGAAAAAGAACTGAAGATAAAAGATATTGAAGAACAATTTATTGGGTTAACTCAACTTTTATCTAAGATAAGAAAAGATATTAAAATAATTATTTCTCCAGGAAATCACGACGGAGTTAGATTAATGGAACCCCAGCCTCTTCTTAGTGAAAAATACGCTTGGAGCATTCACAATTTGAAGAATGTGATTTTAACTGGAAATCCCGCCAATGTGAATATCGGGGCTAAGGGAAATTTTTCTGGATTTGATATTTTGACTTACCATGGAGTTTCTTATCACTATTACGCCAATACTATTCCTAAATTAATTCACGAAGGAGGACAAAATTCTCCAAATAAAATAATGGCCTACCTGTTGCAAAATAGGCATCTTGCTCCTTCGCATACTTCTGTTCAATACTATCCTTCTGAGGAAGATTTTTTAATGATAAAAAAAATTCCAGACATTCTTGTTTCGGGCCACACACATAAAAGTGCAATTGCTTATTACAATAATATTTTGACAATTTCTACTTCTTCTTGGGAAAGCAAGACCTCTTACCAAGAGAAAATGGGAAATCATCCTGACTTTTGTAAAGTTCCTATATTCAATTTGAAAACAAGAACAATTAAAATTTTAGATTTTGAAGACGCGGAAAAAGGAGATGGGGAAAAATGAAAAATGAAAAATTGATTGAAGAGGTAAGAAAATTTGTTGAAGAAGAAAGCAAAAAACCAACCGCTAAATATGGATATGAGCCCTATTCCTTTCACCTTATTCCTGTGAAAAATTATGCTGTGAAATTAGCAGAAAAATTAAACGCAGATATTGAGATTATTGAAATTTCTGCCTTATTGCACGATATAGGCTCAATTATTCATGGAAGAGAAAATCATCACATTACTGGAGCAGAAATAGCCGAAAAAAAATTAAAAGAATTAATGTATTCCGAAGAAAAAATTGAAAAAGTTAAAAAATGCATTTTAAATCACAGAGGTTCTGTAAATAATCTTAGACTTAGCGTGGAAGAACAAATAATCTCTGATGCGGATGCAATTAGTAATTTTGATAATCTTTCTGGACTTTTTAAAGCGGCCTTTGTATACGAGGGATTAAATCAAGGAGAAGCAAAAATTTCTATAAGAAAAAAACTTCAAAGAAAATATGAACAATTATTTTTGGAACAATCTAAAACTATTATAAAGCCTAAATATGAAGCAGTAATGTTATTACTGAAAGAAGAAAAATGAATACTCCGCAATATTTTTCTCGATTAGATAAAGAAGTTAAGAAGATTTATGAAATCGCAACAGAAGCGAGATTAAAAAATTTAGATCCTATGCCCAAAGTGGAAATTCCTCTTGCGAGGAGTTTAGCTGAAAAAGTTGTTGGATTAATTTCTACAATTTACCCTCAGATGGAAGGGAGTGGAATTGCAAATAGGATGCTGGAGTTAGAAAAAGAATATGGAAAATTAAATATGGCAGTCTCTTTTCAAATTGCCGAAGAAGTTGCAAAACAGAAATTTTGCAAATTTGCAAGTTTATTAGAAGCAATTGATGCTGGGATAAGAATTGGATTTGCATATACTACTTTAGGAGTTGTTTCAAGTCCAATAGAAGGATTTACTGGGTTGACTTTGGGAAAGACAATGGACGGAAAGGATTATTTTGTTGCATCTTTTTCTGGGCCAATAAGAAGTGCAGGAACGACTGCAAGTTGCGTTGTTTTAATGTTAATTGATTATCTTCGTGAATTGTTTGGCTATGCAAAATATGATCCCACAGAAGAAGAAGTAAAAAGATATGTTGCTGAAAATTATGATTACCATGAATATGTTTCTAATCTGCAATATCTTCCAACTATCCAAGAAGCAACTTTTTTAGCACAGAATCTTCCAATTCAAATTGCTGGAGATCCAACAGAAAAATTAGAAGTTTCAAATTATAAAAATTTGACAAGAGTAAACACAAATTTTATTCGGGGAGGAATGTGCCTTATTTTTTCAGAGGGATTAGCACAAAAAGCAAAAAAAGGACTTAGATTATTGAAGGAAACAAAATCAAAAGGATTTCAATCTACTGGGTGGGATTTTTTAGAAGATTATGTTAAGCTTCACGAAAAAAGAGATGTGGGGCAGACAGACGATTCTCCGACGTATATTCAAGATTTAGTTGCAGGAAGGCCTGTTTTTGGACATCCTTCTCGTTCGGGGGCATTTAGATTTAGATATGGAAGAGGAAGAACTTCTGGATTTAGTGCAACATCTATGCATCCTGCAACAATGGGAATCACAGATTCTTTTATCGCTATTGGAACTCAATTAAAAATAGAAAAACCAACAAAGGGATGTGCTGTTACTTCTTGCGATACTATTGATGGACCAATTGTTAAGTTATTTAGCGGAAGCGTGAGGAAAGTAAAAACAAAGGAAGAAGCAAAAAAATTGTATCCCGATGTTGAAGAGATAATTTACCTCGGAGATATTCTTTTTCCTTTTAGCGATGTTGCAAATAGAAATTCTACGTTTATTCGTCCTGGATATGTAGAAGAATGGTGGAAATTAGAATTAAGACAGAAAAATATGGAGATAGAAAAAACAATTAATTGTTTAAATGTTCCATTTGAACAAGCAGTTGAATTAAGTAAATCTTTTTTAATTCCTCTTCATCCGAATTATATTTTTTATTGGACACAAATTTCTAAACAAGAATTTTTTGGATTGACTGATTGGATTAAGGAAGCAAGAATTAATGGGAAGATAATTCTCCCCTATACAAAGTCAGATCAAGAAAAATTTAAATTAGGTAAACGAGCATTAGAGCTTTTAGGAATTGAGCATGAAGTTACTATAGAGAATGTGGTAATTAACGAAACAAATAGCAAAGCTTTACTTGTCAATTTTGGGATTGATTATTCTTTGTCTGAAGAATTGTTAGAAGAAGAAAGTTCAAAAATAGGAATAAAAATTAACAAATTTCTTTTAAGTAATTCTGAATCTACTCTTAAAGAAGGAGAATTTGTTTTATCTATTATTAATCATCTTTCTTCCCCGATTATCATTAAAGATAAGGCAGGAGAATTTATCGGGGCAAGAATGGGTAGACCAGAAAAAGCAAAATTAAGAAAACTTATTGGAAATCCTAATGTGCTTTTTCCTGTTGGAAAAGAGGGGGGACGATTTAGGAGCATACAATCCGCCTGTGAAACAGGAACTGTTAGAAGCTCTTTTCCAACTTATTATTGTGAAGCCTGTAAGAAAGAAACTATTTATTCTATATGTGAAAATTGTGGACTTGAATCAAAAAAAATGTTTTATTGTCCTGATTGTGATAGGACTACTTTTGAAGTATGCAGAGAGCATAAAAAAACACAAACTTATCAGACAACAGAGTTGGATATAGGACATTATTTTGAAAAAGCTATTGAAAAATTAAAACTTCCGAAATCAGAAATTCCTATTTTAATAAAAGGAGTAAGAGGGACTTCTTCTGCAGAGCATAATTTGGAGAATCTTGCAAAAGGAATAATCAGAACAATGCATAACCTTCAAGTAAACAAAGACGGAACAATAAGATTTGATGCTACAGAATTGCCTATTGTCTCTTTCAAACCAAAAGAAATTTCTGTAAGTGTTGAAAAATTAAAAACCTTAGGATATGACAAAGATATTTACGGAAATCCCCTGATTGATGAAAACCAAATTGTTGAAATTATGCCTCACGACGTGCTTCTTCCTAGTGCAGTTGAATCTATGGACGATAGGGCAGATGATGTTTTTATAAGAATTTGCAATTTTGTAGATTCTCTTTTGGTTAATTTTTATGGATTGCAACCAGTTTACAATGTTAAAAAAAGAGAAGACCTCGTTGGACAAATTGGAGTTTGCATGGCCCCCCATAATTGTGCAGGGGTAATCTGTAGATTTATTGGATTTTCAAATACTCTTGGATTATTAGCAAGTCCATATATGCATGCGGCGATAAGGCGCGACTGTGACGGTGACGAAATGGCAATTATGTTATTAGGAGATGTATTGCTTAATTTTTCTAGAAAATTTTTACCTTCTCATAGAGGAGGAACTCAAGATGCTCCTCTTGTTTTAAATGCAAAGATTGATGCTGGAGAAGTTGATGACCAAATTCTTGATTTTGAACTTACTTATGAATATCCTCTTGAGTTATACCAACTCGCAGAACAGAAAAAACATTCCTCTGAATTAAAATCAATTCCTAATGTTAAGCTTTATTTGAAAGAGGGGAGAGATCCATTTATCGGAGTTGGATTTACTCATGACACTTCTAATTTTAATGATGGGGTTTCCTGCTCTTCGTATAAATCCCTTGCAACAATGCAAGACAAAGTTCATCATCAAATGGAACTTGTTGAAAGAATTAGGGCAGTTGATACTTCTGATGCGGCGAGATTAATTATCGATAGACATTTTTTAAAAGATTTGAAAGGTAACTTAAGAAAATTTTCTATGCAAGGATTTAGATGCGTTGCTTGTAATGAAATTATGAGGCGTCCTCCTTTGACTGGCGTCTGCACAAAGTGTGGAGGAAAAATTATATTCACAATTAATGAAGGTGGAATAAAAAAATATCTTGAACCTGCTTTGGAGTTAGCAGAAAAATATAATCTTTCCACTTACATGAAACAGAATTTGCAAATTTTAAAGGAAAATATTGATAGTGTGTTTGGAAAAGAATTAGAAAAGCAAGAAGGATTGGGGAAGTGGTTTTAATAATCTGATAAGAAACAATCTGCTTGTTTTATCCCATTAACCTCTGTAAAAATATAGTTCATGTTATGATTTTCATCTGCAAAGAATTTTGTTTTTGATGAACCTGCCTTAAGTAATACATTCCCCATATTCGTTTGAAGGGCATAAGAACCATCTGAAGAAGTAGTGGTTGATCCTAAGGAACTACCAAAAACGATTATAGTAAATTTTCCATAATCATCTAATTGGTAAGCTAAATTATATGCGGCTAATTTTCCTATGAAGGGGGTCGTTTTTTCTTTATTAGAATATACCTTTCCATATAAAATTTTTTGATTAGAAGAATTTCCAGGAATCATTTTTAAATCTGGGACTTCTGCGACTCCTTGCCTAGTGACTATTGCCGGTTCTGGGTTGGATATATATCCGGAGTTTTCATAACTTTCCCACCCCCCATGGGCTGAAACATTATAACTTCCCGTAGGAATTCCGTCTATTGCATAGGCTCCTCCGCTGATAGAGGTAGTTTTAAAATTAGTGCCTTCAACTTCGACATCAATCCCGTTTTTACCATACCAAACAATACTATTATTTTCTACTTTAGGAATAACTGTTTTTCCTTTAATCATTCCTGTTTGGTCGGTTTCTAAAACCACATTTACTTTATTTGGGATTTGATTGGTAATGGGAGCACAAGTAGAAACTAACCCGCAAAAAACTCCAGTTAGTAAAGTTCTTCCAATCCCGTTCAATATAGCTTCTAATTTCATGTCTGTTTTATAGAAAGGTATTTTAAAAATCTTATGTTTTTGTTAAGGACATAATTCCCTCTAACACTTTAAGATACTGTATATTTAACGTGAGACAGATTTATATACAAATATCTCCTTGATTTTG
>JBBSXF010000028.1:0-3368 GCA_038045905.1 Nanobdellota archaeon | reverse complement strand
TTAAATAATTTGTTCCAGATAAGAATGGAGAAAGAAAAGTTTTTATGTGTTCAGGATAAAAATTTAAATCTTCCGTTTTCCAGGGGGAATTAATACTAAGTAATAACTCCTGCCTTGCAGAAGCAAGAATCGGAGCAATCAAAGAATCTTTATAATATAGATTATGTATGCATGAATAAGATTTTTCCGGACAAAAAGAAGCCGAATAAAATGAAGAATAATCTTCTGGATTAACTAAAATAACTTTATCCGTATTTGTTTCAGTTTTATATTTTTGTCTTAAAGAATCTAAATCGTAAGTTTCAGAACAACTGCTTCCTGCAGGAGTAACATCTCCCATACAGATGATTTCTCTCCCAGAAAAAATCTCTGTAGAATCTAATTTACTTCCTTTAATTATTAAAGGGGAATTTATCAAAGAAGCATATGTTGAAGCTAATAAACTTAATTCATAATCCTCTTGCACATAAACAACTTTATTAAATGACTCCCAATAACTAATATAATCTAAAGTAGAAATTCTTTTTATTTGACTTTGTTGCAATCCTGCACCTAAATGCTGAGAAGTAACTAATAAATTATCTAACTCTTGATTTGTATCTCCGATAATAGTAACCTCAGATGGAGAATATTGTTGCATAAAATAAATTATTGAATCTACATCAAAGTCCTCACCTCGAAAGGTTAAAACAACATATACCTCTTTTGTTTCTTCAGGATTTAATACTCCTAAATTTTCTCCAAGGTAATTAATGTTATAACCAACATAATTTAAATCATACTCATCTTGAACCTCTATTTCTAATTTATCAATATTTTTTTGAATTGTTGCACAATTTTTAATTGTAACTTTCAAAGGGATATCCTCTCCAACATGAAATAGGATTTTTTCCAAAGTTTTTTCCAATCCAATTACCTTAAGATATTGTGAATCTCCTGTACAAGACTCATCCCATAACCCGCTTGTAGTCATTAATCCCGCCACTAAATTAACACTAAACATGTTATTAGTTAAACTTATTTCTTCAATATCTCCCAGATTTTCTTCATGATAAATTAAAAACGGATATTTCTTAACTTCACTCCCTTCTGTCCAAACAGCAGCAGAAACAAAAGGCAATACATTTTTCCAGTCTGAATCCGAAACTAAAAAAACTTCCTTGTTTGAATATAAAGATTCTGTTTTTTTATTTTGCCCGATTGGAATTGATGGAAGAGGCACAGGAGCTCCGCAAGTTCCACTTTGGCAAGTTAATCCGGAAGCACGATTAAAATTGGAAGCACAATTAAAATCAAAAAGACAACTATCTCCGACATTACCCAAACAATGCTGTGATAAAATAACGGTTCCCTTGGTATAACTTGAAGAAGAATCTAGAATTAAAATAGTTCTCGTTTGGTATCCATTATTGCAAGGACTCCATTTAGACGAAGGACGGGCTAAAGAAGACAAAATTGGATAGGTTCCATTCCAAATCAAATTGTTTTGTCCAGTCCTATAAGAACTAGAGTAGGTTAATAATTCTAAGGGAGTTACGTTTGGATTTTGGGATAGAAATAAATTATAGTCCTCAATATTTCCTGTGTTATATTCCATCCCATCGAAAACATAATCTTTTAAAAAATCATATTTCTGTTTAAGATAAATATTTCTTTTAGCTTTTTCTCTAAAAACTGATCCTTGTAATCTATAATAAGTGAATGATTCGGCAAAATCTTCTTGAGGAGACAAACTCCCCCCTATTATAAGAGTCCGATACCCTTCTCTAGCATAGAGACTAACAAATTCATCATAATTATCTTGTCTAAGCCAATTAAGATTACCTTCAGAACAATCCACACAACCATGCCCAACAAATTCTCCTTCAAAAGAAATTCTTCCAAATTGATAGTGCATTTCATCATTTATTCCCTTGATAGTTATATTCAACCCTCCTCCAACACTATGACCATACTCGTGATTAGTAAGGTAAGAATGGTCATAATCTGAAATGGGAAAATGGACTTTAAGAAGTTCTTTTTGATTGATACAATCTCCCCCATAATAACTAGAAAATCCAGAATAATAAGAACTGGCACAAAATTTAAAATCTAAGTATTCTGAACCCCCCAAAATTTTTGTTCCCGAAGAATCCAAGAGTGTTCCTAAATTCGCTCCTAATCCCCATAGGAGATTAGAACGAAAATCATCAATTGTGTTACCCCAGTAGGGTAAATTTGAAGTTAAAGTATTAGAAAAACGATAGTACAAAGCGGCAAGGTGTTGAGTGGAAGGCTCATTTATTGGAGAAGACAAAAACTTAACAAAAGGAGCATAATTCGAAGAATCTTTTTTATCTTGTTTTTCAATTTCATAAAGTTTGTAATCAATAAGTAATAGTGTCTGACTATCCACAATATCTGAAACAGGAAGATTGTTATCTTCTTGAAGGGTATTTAAAAATAATGGAAGTTCTTCTCCAAATAGATTATATCCCATCTCTTTAAAAGCATTGAATAACTTATATTCGAAACTGGATACATTTATCCTCATATTTTCTCTAAAACGGGCCTGCCGAGAATCTATTAGTACATAAAGATCATTAATATAATCTTCGCTAATTAATCGATAAGAGTTTCCATTAACAATAGATATGGCTATTGGATCATTTTTAAAAAAATCGCTTTTTAAATTAGGAGTTGTTACGTCTCCGCAAGTTCCGTCTGTTGGATTACATTCAGGATAAATTTCAGGACATCCGCAGGCAGTGCAATTAATTATTAATTCAGCTTCTCCAGCTGTTGAGCCACAATAATAAGGCTTCCCAGTTGAAGTAGAACATTCCCCAACAAGAGTATTATCATAACATTCGGTTGCACTTGGAATACATGTTCCATCTGCTTGACAATTTTGTCCAGAAGGACATCCGCAAAAATCACAATTATTAGTCAAAAGTCCATTTACACAATATTCCGGTTTTGTTGTTGAACATTCCCCATATACTGTTCCATCAGAACATTTATTATCTCCAATTTCAAAATTTGCATAAACCCATTTAGCAGAATCTCTTGAAAATATTGCCATTTTGTAATTTCCTATTGGAAAATAATCATAACCAAAATCCATATCCAAACTTTGACTTCCACTACATTCTTCTCCACAATTTAAACCAATCGAAATGGAGATTAATTCATTAGAATTTCTTTCATAAAACCAAATATGCCCATTGTATTGTGGAAAATCGATATAAATCGTTGCGGTTCCTCCCAAGGGAATTAAAGAAGGATTGACACTTATTCCTGCAGAAATATAATTCAAGGATAATACAATAATTATTATAAAAAATAAAAATTTCAATTTATTTAGCATGATTCAACCCCGTCATTAT
>JBBSXF010000027.1:0-7691 GCA_038045905.1 Nanobdellota archaeon | reverse complement strand
TTAGATAATTTCTTAAGAAAAAGAAGTGATGTTAAGTTTGATTATGCACTTAACACTACAGAAAACTATAAAAACACATACTTACTATTTCTTTTATGAAGAGTAAACTTACAAATATGGCTTGGAATTATAAGCTCTGTATGATAGTTGATACTTCAATTAAATTCCCTTCAATTTAATTCAGAGATTTTAACCCTGGATTGAATTGAGTTTTCTGATTAATCAATTCAGGGTGAGAAATTCTTTGATGTTGTTGGAAATGCAAAGAAATGGAAAAGAGAATAAACAAAATGGAAAAAGAAAAAGTAGAACAAGAATTGAGCCAATTGATGGAGCTTACTTTAAGGTTAGAAGACGAATTGAATTACCTTGATTAGTTAGCTTTAAAGCAGAAGTTTTTTTGTATTTGTTAATGTCCATTTTCTAATAAGCTTTTTATCTCGCTCATTGAAAGTCTTTATGTCTATCAAACTATTTTTCTTGCTTTCAATAAGTTCGCCCTATGTATAACCAATACTCTGCTGGTTTGTTACAAATTATACATCTCTTACCTTTAACTGAAGCATTTTTTGGATCAATGAATAAAGTTTTTGCTCCCTCGCTTTCTTCTTTAAGAACGTCCTCACATTTTTCCGATTGGCAAAATGGAGCGATTACTACTTTTTTGTCTTTAATGAATTGCATCATTTGTTTTTTATTTTCTGTTCTTTCTGTATTGGATGTAAGAAGCTTTTTTGCATTGTTGTAAATTTCTTTTTGTATTTGGTCTAATAATTTTGGAATTTCTTTCTTTAATAATTTTATTTTTATAGTTGATTTTTTGAAATCATTTCTTTTAACTATTGTCACTTGGTTTTTTTCTAAATCTTTAGGGCCCAATTCAATTCTTAATGGAATTCCTTTTAGTTCCCATTCACTAAATTTTCTCCCAGGAGAATAATCTTCTCTGTTGTCCAAAATAGGTGAAAATTTTTCAAGTTCTTTTTTTATTCTTTCAGCTTCTTTTAATATTTTATTTTTTGTTTTGTCAAAAAGAATTGGAACAATAACTAATTTATTTTCTACAATCTTTGGAGGAAGAATTAACCCTTTATTATCGCTATGTATCGCAAACATTGTTCCAAGCATTCTCGTTGAAACAGCATATGTGTTTTGCCAAGCATACTCTTCATTTCCATTTTTATTTAAGAATTTTATACCATATGCTTTTGCAAAATTTTGCCCGTCATGGTGAAAACATGGACCTTCTATCACTCTTCCGTTTGGAATCATATAATGAATTTTTTCAGAAAAAATAGCTCCCGCAAATTTTTCTTTTTCAGTTTTTCTTCCATAAATTCCTGGGAGTGCCATTAATTGTTCCATCACTTTTTCATAGATTTTTCTTATTTGTTTTCCTTCTTCTAATGCTTCTTTTTCTGTTGCGAAAACACTATGTCCTTCATTCCATAAAAATTCTCTTGTTCTAAAAAATGGAACTGGATTATTAAATTCCCATCTAACTGCATTATTCCATTGATTATAGCGTAACGGCAAATCTCTCCAACTTCGAATCCATTTAGCATACGATTCATACATTATAGCTTCACTTGTTGGACGGATTGCTAATCTTTCATTCAGCTTTGTATTCCCCGCATGGGTAACCCATGCAACTTCAGGAGTAAATCCCTTAACATGTTCTGCTTCTTTTTCAAATGATTTTTCTGGAATGAACAAGGGAAAATAACAATTTTTTATTCCTGCCTTTTTAAATTCTGAATCACATTCTCTTACTATTTTTTCCCATAACAAATATGATTCTGGACGCAAAATAACACAACCAGATACAGAGCTATAATCTGCTAAATTCGTTTTTAAAATTAGTTGCGTATACCACTCGCTGAAGTTTTCTTCTTTTTTTGCAGTTAATCCTTCTTGAGAATTTTGAAATTTTTCTTTCATTTTATATTAAACTTGCTCCTATTGAAGATTGTTTTGCAATATCATTAATTGTGCTTCTTATTGAATTTGATTCAAGTGCAAATCCTAAGCTTTCACCACCGCTTATTTTAAAATTGTTTAGTCCAACTACTCTTCCATTAGTATCTATTAAAGGACCGCCAGAATTTCCAGAATTTAATGATGCGTCTGTTTGAATGTACACATTCAATTGATTTTCTCCTTGTCTATGAACAGCAGAAACTATTCCTTCTGAAACAGAGAATTGCAATCCCAAGGGATTTCCTATTGCAATTACTTTTTCTCCTATTTGCACATCATTTGAATTTCCAAGATCTAAGGGATTATAACTTGTATCACTTATCTTTAATAAAATTATATCCATTGTGGTGTCTTCTCCTATTTTTGTAACTTGATGATTCTTTCCATCATAGGTTGTTATTTGTGCAGCAGTTGCTCCTTCCATTACATGTGCATTTGTTACTACATATCCTCCGTTTGCAATTATAAAACCAGACCCTTGTGCAATATTTGTTTTTATTGTTACAACTGATTTTATTACACTTTCTATTATTCCAGAGAAATCCGAACTGGCAGAAGCCTTTAGATTTGTTAATTCTTTGTCTAATGAGCCGAGCTGTGTATCAAGGGAACCTAATTGCAAGCCGAGAGTTTGAACATTGCTTTTTGTTTCTAAAAGATTATTTGATAGTTCATTAAATTTTGTTTGAGCATCTGTATCGACAGCATTTATTTTTTTATTTAAAATATCATAATCTGCACTTTGTTTTATAAAAATCATATACATAAAAACACTGCTTGTTATCATAAAAAGAATCACTAATGTGCTCACCCCTCCGATGATTATCTTGTGATGCTTTTGCAGTGCCATTTTTTTATAGAGTAAATAACATATAAAAACTTAACTTTATTCTGTTTTTCGTCTATCCTTCCCTAACTTGGGCCCGTGGTGCAATGGATAGCACAACCGGCTTCGGCGAGGAAGTTCGCGAGAGGAAATCTCTCAATCAATGCGAGCGAGCTTCGGAGATACCGGTTAATCGGGGTTCGAATCCTCGCGGGCTCATTTTATAGTTGAAAACAAGATTAATCAATCGTATTCGAACCCTTGGGTTTAACTCTAATTTAAGAAAGAAGAATTAAGGAAAAGAATTATTATTCTTTCTTTTTTATAATAATTTAAGCAGTTAAAGAATAAGGTATTTTCATTTCTCTGTCTTTTTTCTTTGGCATATGAAATCTAAATAACATACTATCAAAATTAAATCCATAAGGAGAAGGGGTTAAATGCAGATATTCCCCATATTGTTTTGGAGAAACTTCCCCTTTCAAGAATAAAGTAGTTAATGCCGTAGTTGTATCTTGAAGTTTTTTCCCCTCATTTTCTTTTGCAACATCTTCCAATAATCCTAACTTTGCTAATGCTTCTTCATCGGTTAATGGAACTAAATTTTTCATTATGGGTTGTAAGTTATTTTTATTTTTAAATATTTATATTCACTTCAATAACTTTTCCAAAACTTCCCGTGTTGTTTTGAAATCTGCACGCTTATTTGTTTTTTGCATAACTTTTCCTATTAAGAAATTTAGCGATTCTTGTTTTCCATTTTTGTAATCTTTGACCGCATTTTGATTCTCTTTTATTATTATTTTACAAGCAGTTTCTAATTCGCTTGCGGAAGAAATTTTTGAATTGTTCTCTGCTTCTTTTGTTGGATATAAAGATTTTTCTTTCCAACCTCTTAAAATTTCTTTTGCCTTTAATTCTGTTATTTTTTTATTTTCAACTAACTTTAAGAGTTCAATGAAATGTTCTGGATTTATCTCAACATCTTCAAGTTCTTTTTTATTATAATTTAATACGTTAAGAAGTTCGATTGTTACCCAAGGAGAAGCTATTTTTGGATTTATTTTGCTTATGACTTTTTCAAAAAATTCTACTATTTCAAGTTTTTTTATTAATATTTTTGCATATTTTTCTTCAATATTATGTTTTTTTATTAACTTCTGCAATTTTTCACTTGGAGTTTCTGGAATAGAAGAGTTTATTTTTTCTATTTTTGATTTTTCTATAATTAATGTTGGCAAATCTGGTTCTGAAATAAATCTATAATCGTCTGCCTGTTCTTTTATTCTCATTCTTATTGTGGTCCCCTTTGTTTCGTCAAACATTCTTGTTTCTTGTAATTTTGGAACCTCTGATTTTTGCCTGATTATTTCAGATTCAATTGCGGTTTTGATATTTTTTAATGAATTAATATTTTTTACTTCAACTCTTGCACCTTTTAATTCTGGAAGAGAAATATTTACATCTGCTTTTATTCCTGCTCCTTTATCTAAAACTTTAATGTAACCTAAAGTTGTTATTAATTGTTTTAACCAATCAATTACTTGTTCTGAAGAAGAGAAATCTGGCTCTGTCACTATTTCTATCAAAGGAAGTCCAGAACGATTGTAATCTATTTCTCCTGTTTTAGGATTCCATGCAGCAGGGTCTTCTTCTAAATGGCATTCTCTTATTTTGATATCTAGAAATTTTCCATTTGTTCCCAAAGGAGTAGCATGTGCTCCAGAAATTGTATTTTGATATCCTTTTGGTAAGTCTGGCCAATCATAATGTTTTCTTTGCCAGATTAATTTTTGATTAACTTTACATTTTAAAATTAATGCTATCTGAATTGCTTTGTCTACTGCATTTTTATTTGGTAGCATTGGTTTTGCTCCGGGCATTCCACAACATGTCGGACATATGGAAGTGTTGGGTTTAATCATCTTTAGCCCATGTATAGCTTTACAACGACAAAAGAGTTTCTCTTCAGTATTAATATATCCATGCACTTCTAATCCGACTTTTATTTTTGTCATCTTTTGATTATGTTGTTAAACTTTTTTATTTTATTAGGATGATTTGAAGATATAATCTCAAAAAATCTTTTTATACTTTCTCTTTTTGCAGTTCTTATTCTGAAAAATTCTTGATTTTTAGTCCTTTTTGGGATACTTAAATTTATTCCATTTTCTTTTAACTTCTTTTGAATCCATATGAGGATTTCGCATGGAAAATCTTTTGAAGCTTGCCCCATTTCTAGCCACGGACCCTTATTGTTTTCGCCAATAGTTCCTTCTGCATCAAAAAATCCCCTTATGAATGCGAATTGTACAGATAATTCAGATTTTTTTATAATTTTAGGTACTCCCACATTTCGCGTTTTTCTGCCAGATTGTAACCCTAATATTTCCCTAAAGAAGAAATATATTGGTTTAGAACATATTCTTAATACATACCAGTGTCCCCTTTTATTTTTTCCTTCGTATACATTTCCTTTTGTTGCAAATATTTCTTCAATAAGCTTATTTAATTCCGTAATCATTTCTAAATTTCCTTCATAAAAATATAAGGAATTTTCTTGAAGGAATCTTCTCTCTTTTTTTAAATGACCATCTCCTTGAAAAAACCCTATTAAATATCCCATTTTTTCATTTAGTTCTCTAGGTAACAATATTTTTCTTTGGCTATTTTGACTATATCCTTTATTTTCAAAGTAAACCCTTTCCCAAATTCTGTCACTTTCTTCTTTGGTTTTCTTACATTCTTTTTTCCAGAGTAGTAATAAAGTATTTAATTTTGATAAAGCAATTGGATTCTGCTCCGTTTTCCAAGAGTATAATGTTTGATATTTAATCCCTAAAGATTCTAATAATTTTATTATCTCCCTACTTTTTTGGTTTTTTAAATCTTCATAAATCAATTGTATAATCTTCCCTATGCCGTATACACAAATATCTTCTTTGTAGTTATTTACTTCATTTTTTTCATTTATCACTAAGAGATAATTATCTAATTTCATTTTAATTAATAAGATATTTTATAGATTTCAAATTATATAAACTTTTCTGTCTATACACATTGGGCAGATATTTATCTTTCTATTGAGTCAATTTCTAAATAAGAAGTTTTTTATAGATTTCCTATCTACTTTTAACATGAATAAAAATAACGCTGTTCCTGGAGATTATGTTGAAATACATTTAACAAAACTTATTTATGAGGGAATTTTATTAGAAGTTCCTGAAACAGAAAAAGGAATTGTTTTATTGAAACTTGATTCTGGTTATAATATTGGATTTAACAGAAAAGATATTTTGAAAATTGTCCTTGTAAAAAAAGCAAAAGAAAAAAAAGAAGAACTTGAAATAAAAAAAGATTCTTCAAAGCCGAATATAGCGTTTGTAATTACAGGAGGAACAATCGCTTCAAGACTTGATTCAAAAACAGGAGGAGTTCACCCCCTTCAAAATTCAGAAGATTTGTTTAAATTTTATCCAGATGTTTTTAGCAAAGTTAATGTTTCAAGAGTTGAAATTCCTTTTATGAAAGCTTCTGAAGATATGGATTCTAAAGACTGGCAGAAAATTGCTAAAATAGTAGTTGAACTCTTGAATGATAATAATATTCAAGGAATAGTTATCACACATGGAACAGATACTTTGCACTATACTTCTGCCGCATTAAGTTTTTTTATAAAAAATTTGAACAAACCAGTTGCTTTGACATATAGTCAGAGAAGCAGTGATAGGGCAAGCAGTGATGCAGATTTAAATCTTCAGTGTGCAAGCCTTGTTGCTATTTCTGATATTGCTGAAGTTTCTCTTGTTGGACATGCTTCTTCAAACGATGATTTTTGTTATGCAATGTCTGGAGCAAAAGTTAGAAAATTGCATACTTCAAGGAGAGATGCATTTAAGGTTATTAACGGAAAGCCATTTGCAAAAGTTTTTCCGGATAAAATAGAAATTCTTTCTGAATATAATTTAAGGAATAAAAATAAAGCGAAATTGGATGACAAGTTTGAAGAAAAAGTTGCTTTAATAAAAATTTACCCCGGACAAGAAGCAGATATTTTGGATTATTATGCTAAAAAAGGATATAAAGGAATTGTTTTGGAAATGACTGGATTAGGACAAGTTCCCACGAAAAAAGCTAGAAACTCCTGGACTGCTAAACTAAAAGAAGTTCAGAGCAAGGGAATTGTTATTTGTGCGACAAGTCAATGTATTAATGGAAGAGTTGATCCATTAGTTTATTCTAATGGAAGGGAAATTTTAGCAACAGGAGTTATTTATCTTGAAGATATGTTGTCAGAAACAGCGTTGGTTAAATTAGGATGGATACTTGGGCATAGCGAATGGAAAAAGAATAAAAAAATGATTAAAGAAAAGATGTTAGAGAATATTTCAGGTGAACTGAATAATAGAATGGAATATGAGTTGTAACTTCTTAGGGATTACAAAGGAAAGATTTTTAAGGGGAAGAATAATAAGAATTTCATGGAAAAGAATATGGAAGAACAATATACTTATGAAGAATTTGAGTCATTCATGAAATCAATGAAAAAAGTGTCTGATATTTTACGTAGCAAGAAGCCTGATTATATTTTTGCACCCATTACGGGTTCTATTCCTTTAATAGATGTTCTTTCGATAATTGACAGACATTTTCCTATGGCAAATGTAGAATATCCTCCAAATTCAAGTAGATTCATTGAGAGAGAAGAAATTATCGATAAATGGCTATCTAACTTTATTAAAAAAAATTATTTTGGAAAGCCAATGTCAATTGTATGCATTGATGAAGTTATTTCTGGTTCTTCTGCAGTTAAAGGAGCAAATGAATTTGAAGCTGTGTTGCATGAATCTTAAAAAACAACACAGCTATCGCTAACTCTTTACGA
>JBBSXF010000026.1:0-5746 GCA_038045905.1 Nanobdellota archaeon | reverse complement strand
GGAACTTATAGAAGCTGTTGCCAAATCTTAGGTGATGATATTTTTACAGTATCCCATTGATAATGGAGATATTAGGTATAAAATTCCTTTTGGCAATGGGGATCTATTTTATTCATTCCCCTTGAATTAAAATTAATTAATTCTTGTGTCTACATAGAAAGATTTAAAAATATTGTAGACATAAAAAAGAAATGGTTTACACAGAAGAAAGAAAGATTAAAGGAAGAAAGTATTATTATAGAGTCCTCTCTATAAGAAAAGGTAATAAAGTTTTGAAGAAAAGAGAATATCTTGGATGTGAACTTTCTAATTCAGAGATTTTAGATAAAGAAAAGAAAGCAGATGAAAGATTATTGCCTAAAAACATGAAGTCAAGTAGAGAAATTGAAAAGATTAAATCAAAAATAATCGGGGTATTGAAAGAAAATAATGTAAAGAGAGCTGGGATTTTTGGAAGCTATTCAAGAGGAGAACAAAGAGAAAATAGTGATATTGATATAGCTGTTAAAATTGAAGATAAAAATATGAGTCTATTAGGTTTTATAAGATTAATTAGGTTGCTAGAACAAGCATTAAAGAAAAAGGTGGATTTAGTAGAGTACAATGCAATAAAGCCAAGGATAAAAGAAGCCATATTAAATGAAGAAATAAGAATAATATGAAAAGAGACATAGGATTGTTTATTGAAGATATTTTGAATAGTATAAAAAATATAGAAGAATTTTCAAAACCATTGAACAAAGACACATTTTCCAAAGACATCTTAAGGCAAAGTGCAATAATAAGGCAAATGGAAATACTTGGAGAAGCTACTAAAAATGTGCCTGATTTGTTTAGAAAGAAATATCCAAAAATACCTTGGAAAGATATATCTGGTTTTAGAGATATTTTGAGTCATGCTTATTTCGGTGTTAATCTTGATAGAGTTTGGAACATAATAGAAAAAGATTTACCAAATCTTAAGAAAGAAATACAGAAAATAAAGATTGAAGATTAAAGGAAAATATTTCCTCTTTTTCTTAATATTTTATCATAGAAATCCATATAAATAACTCCTTATTTTCTTGAGAATGGGATTTGGGGAAGATAAAGAGTTTGATGAATTTACTTCTGAAATAGGAGATGATTCAGAAGGGGGAGAAGCCCCAGATATATCTTATAGCCAAAAAAATAGTAAAAAAGAGAATGATTTTTCAGCAAACAAAAGAGAAACCTCAAAATCAGAAGATTTAATCATTGAAGCAAAGAAATTCTTTGATTTTTATAAAAAAGAACTTGGAAAGTCAATAAGAAAGGGGTCTAATGTAATTTATCTTGATTTTATGAAGCTTACAGAGTTTTCTAGCAAGCTTCCAGATGAAATTTTATCCAACCCAGAAGATGCATTGAGACTCATAGAAATGGCTATAGAAGAGTCTGGGTTAGTAAAAAATGTTAGAGTTCGCCTTGCAAATGTTCCAAAAAGCCAAGAAATAAAAGTAAGAAATATTCGTTCAAAAAATTTGAATGAAATGATTGTAATTGAAGGAATTATTAGACAAGCATCAGATGTTCGTCCACAAGTAGTAAATGCGAAATTTGAATGCCCTTCATGTCTTCCAAGAGGAACTTTAATTCAAACCCCCATTGGATTAGAAAAAATAGAAAATGTAAAAGAAATTATTTCAGTAGATAAAAATTTTAAATTAGTTAATAAAAAAGTTAAGGTTATTGAAGCTGGAATTAAAAAGATTTTTAGAATTAATAATGAGATAAATTCATCTGGGGAACATAAATGGTTTGTTTATAGAAATGGAATAACCAAGGTTATTCAAACTAAAAATTTAAAGGTAGGTGATGTTTTATATAGGGTATATGGAAGAAATTTGCACGGTTTGCAGGAAGAAAATTCCAAAAGAATTTATAAAGAAGGGAAGAAAAACTTGCAGTTGGGAATGCAGAAAGATATTTGCGAGTCAAATTCAGAAGAATGGAGAAAGGATAAAATTGGACAATCAAAAAATAATGGAATTATATCAATTGGGAAAATCTACAACACAAATGGGGGAAATATTCATGGTTTCTCACAAATTGATAAAAAGAAGATTAATGAAAATGAATATCCCCTTGAGAACTATGTCAGAACAATGCAGAATAAGTACAATCAATTCAAGTACATACAAGCATGGAAAGAGATGTGGAGAAAGAGAATACTTAAAATTAGCAAAAGAAAATTATCAAATGAGATGTATGATTTGCGGAAAAGAGAAGGACAAAACAAGAAAGTTATCTGTTCATCACAAAGATGGGAATCATTGCAACAACAAAATAGAGAATTTAATGATAATTTGCAATTCATGTCATATGAAGTTACACAAATTAATGAAACTAAAAAAGAAGTAGAAATGTATGATTTGCAAGTTCCGGATACAAATAATTTTATTTTAGGTAATGGGGTGATAACTCATAATTGCGGAACAATAATGTCTGTTCTTCAAATAGAGAAAAAATTTCGTGAACCTCCAAGATGTTCTTGTGGTAGAAGAGGAGGATTTAAACTCATAAGCAAAGAAATGGTTGATACACAGAGATTGGTAGTAGAAGAAGCTCCAGAATCATTATCCGGAGGAGAGCAACCAAAAAGAATAAATGTTTTTGTAAAAGAAGATTTAGTAGAACCAAAAATGGAAGAGAAAACAACTCCTGGAAGTAGAATAAAAGTTATTGGAATCCTAAAAGAAGTTCCAGTTCCATTGCAAACAGGAGGATTATCAACAAGATTTGAATTAGCAATTGAAGCAAATAATGTAATTCCTTTAGAAGAAACATTTGAAGAATTAGATATTACAGATGAAGATGAAAGGCAAATTTTAGAACTTTCAGAAGACCCGATGATTTTTGAAAATTTGGCAAGAAGCATAACTCCAAGTATCTGGGGATATGAAGAAATAAAAAAATCTTTAGTTTTGCAATTATTTAGCGGAGTTCAAAAGACCCATAAAGACGGACAAAAAAGTCGTGGAGATATTCACATTTTATTAATAGGAGATCCGGGAGTAGCAAAAAGTGTTTGTCTTGTTTTTATGGCTGGTATCTCCCCAAAAGGAAGATATGTTGTAGGAAAAAGTACTTCTGGTGCTGGACTTACTGCAACCGTTGTAAGAGATGAATATTTGAGAGGATGGAGTTTGGAAGCAGGAGCTATGGTTTTGTCAAATAAAGGACTGGTTTGTATTGATGAATTAGAAAAGATGGATCCAAATGACAGAAGTGCAATGCACGAAGCGATGGAACAACAATCTGTAACAATTAGCAAAGCCAATGTTCAAGCAAGACTTCGTGCAGAAACAAGTGTCCTTGCAGCAGCAAATCCCAAATTTGGAAGATTTGACCCAAGCCAGCCGATTGCACAGCAGATTGACCTTCCTCCTACACTAATTAACAGATTTGATATCATTTTTACATTAAGAGATATCCCTAATAGACAAAAAGATGAAAAAATTGCTGAGCATGTTCTCAATGAACATAGACACGAAGGAGAAGATATGTTTATTCCAAGAGAATTATTCAGAAAATATGTTGCATATGCAAAGCAAAGAGTCAAGCCAGAATTATCAGATGAAGCAGTGGAAGAAATAAAAAATTTCTATGTGGAGTTAAGAAACAAGCCTGTAGCTGTTGAGGGTGGTTTACGTCCTATTCCTATTTCAGCAAGGCAGTTGCAGGCATTAGTGAGAATGGCTGAAGCATCTGCTAAAGTAAGATTAAGCAAAAAAGTAACAAAAGAAGACGCAATAAAATCAATAGAGATAATGAAATATTACTTGATGCAAGTGGGTTATGATTATGAATCAAAAACATTTGACATTGACAGAATTTCTGGAAAATTTTCCAGTTCCGAAAGAGGAAAAATATTCACTGTTAGAGATATTATTTTTAGTTTAGAAAATAAAATTGGAAAATTAATTCCAATAGAGGATATTGAAAAAGAACTTGAAGGAAAAATGAAAAGATACGAAATTGATGAAGCATTAATAAAATTAGAAACAAATGGGGACATCTTTCATCCAAAAAAAGGTTATGTAAGCAGGACAGGATAATTTTAAAAAGAGATTATTTTACACATTAATAACTTTGAGTATATTGATTATTGTGGTTGGAGGAGTTTATGCTTATTGCACTAAAGTAGTCTGTAGTTAAATTATTTTTATTTTCAAAGAAATGCTTTTATATTAGTAAGAATTAATTGATTTATGAAAGAAAGATTCAAAAATATAATTCTTTATTCAATTGTAGGCATATTTTTGTTTATGCTTCTTTGTGCAACCATCTTCTATTTCCAATTTGAATTATATATTGGATTGCTTTGGCTTTGTTATACTGCAATAACTTTGATGGTTATAGGAATTATCTTCAAAAAACCAAATTTAATATTAAGTCAAGTAATGATTATCATGATTCCAGATTTATTTTGGATTGTTGATTTTTTTGGGATATTAATCACAGGAAATTCTATATTAGGAATAACTACCTATTTTTTTGATAATAATTTTCTTTTAAAAAAAAATTTAACGCTTCAGCATATTTTCACTTTCCCTTTAGCTGTCTTGGCATTAAGTATAATAAAAATCAAACCAAATAATAAAATTCTTTTAATTAGTCTAGGAGAAATGGGAATATTCTTTTTAATAAGTCTTTTTCTGCTTCCTCCAGCATATGGAATTAATTGCTTGCCTATTCCAACAACTTGCACTTCTTTTGAATTTTCAAATTTTATTCCTTATCCAATAATCTGGTTAGGTGCAACCTTCTCCTTTATAATAATCTCTTACTTTTCTTTAATTTCCTTGACATTTCTTAAAAAAGATAAAATTGATTATTAAAATAAATATATGACATCCTCCGCACCTTAAAAGGTGCGGTTTCCTTAATGATGCTCTTCCTGAGTTCTGACATAATTTCTAACTACATCTAATTGAACAAATCCAACTGATGATGCAAATTTCCCTCTGCTCCATAAATGTCCTCTTGGATATCTAAGTCTTGCTTTGCTTTGATGTTCAAAAAACAATTTTGCTGAAATGCCTTTCAAAATCTGTAAAACTTGGGAAACAGAAACACTAAACTTTACAAGCACAACACAATGAATATGTTCAGGTTGAACATTTAATTCAATTATCTTAATTTCGTGTAGCGAAGCTGCACGCCTTATGCAAGCACAAAGAAGATTTTTATTTTCCTCTTTTCTAAACATTTTATATCTATACTTTGTGCACCATTCAAGATGTAACATTATTGTCCCGACGATGTGTTCATAATGTTGATATTTATTTTCATAGTTCTCACTAAGTTGTAATTGATTTTCCATTTTTTGCTCTCCGATAGATTTATTAGTTTTAGAAAGTTATCACTATTGCTAAACTTTCAAGAGGTTAGAGGAAACCCCCTCCTAAAAGGATGGAGATTTCTTTTTAGTTAAAAAGCAGATGTAATTAAAATGAATTCAATAAATAAGAAAATCTTTTTTTTAAGTCTTGTATTCTTAGTTTTTTTAATACCCTTAACTTTAGCTACAGATTATCTACTTCTACCTTGTGCAACAGGAGAAACTTGTATTAAAATCTATCACGGTGGTGGGGGAGGAATAGATTTAACTTTTAATTCTGTTTGTAAACACATTATTAACAATCACGCTACAAACGATTATTTTATTCCCCCAACAACAAGAGGAACTGATTATTCTACTTTTTTAACAAATCATCCAGCA
>JBBSXF010000025.1:0-2474 GCA_038045905.1 Nanobdellota archaeon | reverse complement strand
GAATTTATCATTTTATTTTTTAACTTTTAAGTTTTGGATTACTCCGGACAAAGCTCTTTTTTATTTTTAATAATTTTACAAGTCAATAACTCCGTCTTTTGTCAATGCAGCAAATCTTATTCCAACTGGCAAATTGATTAATGCAGAAATTAAAGCCATGTGTTCTTTTCCGTCGCCAGATGCAATACTTAAAGCGACTTCTGTTCCGTCTATTTTTCCTTTCAGTTTATTGGCAAATTCTTCTTTCAATTCTTTTAGTTTTTTTGTTAGATCAACGCGTATAAATTCAAATGGCTTTTCACTTGTAAATTGTTTTGCAAAATCATCACCTAATAAGATTATTTTTTCCCATTCTCCGTATTTTATTAACCCCGAAACTTGTGCCCAAGTGTTTTTTCCTGAAGATAATAATGCTATAAATTCCATATTGGGGAATAATAAGTTTTGTTTATAAGAATTATGGTGACAACATGATAGAAAAAGAAGCAAGAGATAAGATTTATAAATGTCTTTTTTCTTGAAGAATTACCGATTGTACAACTTCGTTGGCACATAGATTCTATGGTGTTGGCGTATTAAGTTGGAGGTATTTAATATGGTAGAACTGAAAGAACAATTACAACAAGCATTAGTAGAGCTTAGAAAAGATAAACCTAGAAAATTTGACCAGTCAGTAGACTTAATGATAAATTTACAAAAATTTGATGTAAAGAAAAATCAGTTGAATTTTTTCATTTCTGTTCCCCATAAAATAAAGGATAAAAAAATCTGCGGATTTTTTGAGGTAAAAAATAACAATGTTGATACAATAACAAGATCTGATTTTAAAAAATATTCAACAAAGCAAGAAGTTAAAAAATTGGCGAACAAATATGATTTCTTTGTTGCACAAGCTAGTTTAATGCCAGTTGTTGCTACAACTTTTGGTAGAGCTTTAGGTCCAACTGGAAAGATGCCGTCTCCTCAATTAGGAATTGTTATAGACGCTGATGATAGAACAATCAATGAATTAATAAGCAAAATAAATACGAGCGTTAAAATTAAAATAAAAGAAGCAAGTGTAAAGATTTCTGTAGGAAAACAAAGCATGAAAGATGAAGAACTTATAGAAAATATACTTACTATTTACAATGCTGTTTTCAAAATGATGACTAAGGGGAAAGAAAACATCAAGAATATCGAAGTAAAATTCACAATGACTAAACCTCAAAAAATTAAAATAAAATAAAAATGGCAGACAAAATAAAAGCTCATGTTTCAGAAGGAAAGAAAAGTGTAGTCCAAGACTTGACTAAATTGATTAAAGAAAAAAGAACTTTTTTAATAGTTTCAGTTAAGAATATCCCTGCATCACAGCTTCAAGAAATGACAAAAAAATTGAGAGGGAGGGCAATTGTTAAAGTTCCGAGAAAAAACTTAATAATTAGGGCGATAGAAACATCTGGAGAAACTGGAGCAAAAGAAATTGGAATAAAACTCAAAGAGAACATCGCTATTTTATTTTCAGATATGGATTGTTTTGAACTTGCTGCAGAACTTGTAAAAAATAAGAGTCCAGCAAAGGCAAGTCCAGGACAAGAAGCTCCAGAAAACATTGAGATTCCTGCTGGTCCAACAGAATTAATCCCTGGTCCCGCAATAAGCGAACTTGGTGCATTGGGAATTCAAGTGCAAATTGATAAAGGAAAAATAAGCATTAAAGAGCCAAAAATAGTTGCAAAGAAAGGACAAAAAATATCTGCTGGAGCAGCCGACATGCTTAGCAAATTAGATATAAAACCCTTCTCAATAAGTTTAGTCCCCTTAATGGGTTATGATTCACAGGAAAAGAAAGTTTACATGAACATTGAAATAAATGTTGAAAAATCACTTGCAGATTTAAAGAACGCATTTGGAAAAGCTCTTCCTTTTGCAGTAGAAATTGGCTATGTTAGTAATGATACAATAAGTTTCTTGCTACAAAAAGCTGGAAGACAAAGCAAAGCAATGGAATCTATTACAAATTCACATACTCCCGAAATAAATTCTGGAGAAGGAAATTAAAATGGAAAACATATACGCAGCACTTTTGTTGCACAAACTCGGCAAAGAAGTTGACGAGAATAATTTGAAAAGTGTTGTTGCAGCTGCCGGCGGACAAGTTGATGAATCAAAAATCAAATCACTTGTTGCAAGCCTTAAAGGAGTAGACATTGATGCAGAGTTGGCAAATGCGAGCTTAGTCTCAGCAGCACCAGCATCAGCTCCGAAAGAAGAAAAGAAAGAAAGCAAGGTAGAAGAAAAGAAAGAAGCTGCAGCAGAAGGTTTGAGTGCTTTATTCGGATAATTATAATTTAATTATTAAAACTGAATGAACCTCAAACCTATCTTTTCTAGTTAGAACAAGAATTCAAGATATATTTCTTAGAATATAAAAGAATTGGTGATTGTTACATTTTAGCACCAAAAAGGCTTAAAAATTATCTAAACTACGA
>JBBSXF010000024.1:0-8806 GCA_038045905.1 Nanobdellota archaeon | reverse complement strand
AACAAACACAATAGAATATATAAACTTTGGGGAAAGATTAATGTCTTATACTATAGGTTCTTTCTTCCTCAAAGAACCCACTACTTTACTTGTTTCATATCTTTCCAAGCTAATTCAAACATTTGTTCCAATGCTTGAGCAAAGAATTCTGTGCTAACCCAAATTCCAACATCGTAATTAGGATGGAACTTTTCATCGTCAAGAAGCATAAACATAACTTGATTCCCATCAATAATAACAAATCTTGCTTTCATTTTGTCTAAATCTCTCACTTCTGCAACTTTTTTGAACTCTCTTGCAACTTTCACATTACTTGCATCAACAGGAGCTGCAATTCTTATTTTCACCCCTCTTTTTTTGCATTTCTCAAGAGTGGGCATTATTGCTTCAAACTTTCTATTCAATCCCTCTTTTGTGGTAATAATTGTAATTGATTTTTCTGCATCTCTCATCATCATATCTAAATGATTGTATAAGTTTTGTCTTCCTCTCAAACTTCCAGACAAGTCAGAAGGTTCTACAAACTTTATTCCTTTTGTGAATAAAGAGTTTAATTCTCCCAAAACTTCATCATCTTTTAAATTTTCGAGTCTTTCTGTTCTTTCTCTTGCATATTTTACAAGATTTTTCTTTACTCTTTCAATAACCTCGTCGGGATTTAATGCAACGAATTTAATAGGTTTTCCTAATTTCATTAAAATAAATCCCTTTTTCTCTAAGCTTTCTAAAATATCATAAGTTCTGCTTCTTGGAACATCAGAAATATTGCTCAACTCTCCAGCAGTGCTTGTTCCTCTTGAAAGCAAAGCAGCCCAAACCTTTACTTCATACAGATTTAAGTCGAAAATTTTCCTTAATCTTCCTAAAAATTCATCTTTAACTATCATTGTTTATCTTTGTTAATTTTTCTTTTTAAATATTGTTATGATAAAAGAGTAAACCGTTTGAATTACTCACGAGGAGCAATTTTCTGCTATTTCTTAATAATTGATAGCGTCCCTCTTTTATCTTTAATCTTAAATTCAATATTCTTTTTAAATCTTTCCTTGTCAGTTGTAACATTTGAAGAAAAAATATCTAATTTTTTTGAATTTGTTCTTTCCATAAGATATTTTTTCCATTTTTCAAGCATTTTCTTTAATTCTTCGTCGCAGAATATTGCAAGTTCAATAACATCATTTTTATTTAATCCAAGCTCTTTTCTAAAAGATTGTACTTGTCTTGACATTTCTCTTGCATATCCCTCTGCTTCAAGTTCTGGAGTTTGCTTAGTGTCAAGTTCAACAGAAAATTCATTTCCAGATTCTACTTCAATTTTTTTAATATTTAATTGCGTTTTTACAATTTCTTCAAGTTCTTTTGATAATTTTTTTTCTTTTGAATAAATTACTGCTTTTGCTTTATCAAGAAAAACTGTCGCTTTTGAGAGAGGCCACTTTAATCCAATTTGTGCTTTGTCTCTTTGACTAAGTCCCTTTTCAATTACTTCAAAAGCAAACTTAAATTCATCCTCCATTTTTTTATCAATCTTCTTTTTATCTGCTTTTGGCCATGAGGAGAGATGGACAGATTGTTTTGAAAATCCTTGATAAACATATTCTGAAATATAAGGGGCAAATGGAGCAAGCATTAAAGAAACTTTTTCTAAAATTTCTCCAACAATTTCTTTTGTATCCTCTCTATCTCTTGTCATTTTGATATATTGCCTTGAAAAATCGTTCAAAACAAAATTTAGAATAGATTCAAAAGGCTTATTCAATAAAAATTTATTTAATCCTTCTGTAGATTCTTCAATCACAGAATTTAACCTGCTTAAAATCCACTTGTCTTCAATTTGAATTTTTGTTTTTTTATTCTCTAACTGTTTGTAATAATTATAGCAATTGTACAGCACATTCAAAAGCGGAATTACTTCTTCCTTCATTAATTCAAATGAAAATCTCTTTTGGTTTCCAGCTTCACTTGTGCAGAATTGCAATCTAACTGCATCAACTCCAGATTGGTCAATGATTTCTCTCGGCTTGATTATATTCCCTTTTGATTTTGACATTTTTTCTCCTTTCTCGTCTACAACATGCCCAGCACAAATTACATTTTTATAAGCGGGCTTGTCAAATAAGATTGTTCCTAATACATGCAGGGTGTAAAACCATCCTCTTGTTTGATCTATTGCTTCTGAAATAAAGTCATAAGGAAATCTTCTTTCAAATTCTTTTTTATTTTCAAAAGGATAATGAAATTGTGCAAAGCTTGCACTTCCAGAATCATACCAACAGTCAATTACTTCTGGAATCCTAGTCATTTCTTTCCCACATTTGCATTTTAACTTTATATTATCAATCCAGGGTTTATGCAAATCCATCTCTCCCGTTATTTTCTTTGTGGAATTATTTTTCAATTCTTCAACGCTTCCAATAACTTTTTTCTCCCCGCAAGAACATTTCCAAATTGGCAATGGCGTTCCCCAGAATCTGGAACGAGAAATTCCCCAATCTTTTGCTCCCTCAAGCCATTTTCCAAATCTTCCATCTTTAATATGGTCTGGCTCCCAGTTTATTTTTTCATTATTTTTAACCATTTTGTCTCTAACTTCACTGACTTTGATAAACCAAGAATTAATTCCATAATAAAGCAAAACAGAACTGCATCTCCAACAAAAAGGATAAGTGTGTGTTATTTTTTCTATCTTAAAGAGTAGATGTCTTTTTTTCAAATCTTCTTTAATATCTTTTTCTGCATCTTTGACAAATCTTCCCCTTAAAAATTCAGGAACAATGCCCAAGAAATTTCCATTTTGCCCTACAGTGTGGACTTGAGGTAATCCTAATTGTTTTCCAACATTATAATCATCTTCGCCATACATTACTGCAGTATGAACAACTCCTGTCCCATCTTCTGTTGTTACAAAGTCAGCAGGAATTATTTTGTAAGATTTTCCATTTTGAAGTTCTTTTATATCATACAATGGTTCATATTCAATTCCAACTAAATCTTTTCCCTTCATTTCTTTTTCAATTTTGTAATTTCCTTTAACTAATCCTAATTTTTCTTTTCCTAAAATTAAAGTATCTCCATCTTCAAGTTTTACTCTTACATAATCTATTTTTGGATTTACTGCTAAAGCAACATTTCCAGGCAATGTCCAAGGAGTTGTGGTCCATGCTAAAATGTATTCATTGCCTTTTCCTTTGACTTTAAACGCAATGTAGACAGATTCTTCTGTAACATCTTGATATCCCTGTGCTACTTCATGGCTTGATAACGGAGTTCCACAACGAGGGCAAAAAGGAACAACTTTATATCCTTCATAGAGCATTTTTTTATCATAAAGCTCTTTCAGACTCCACCAGACACTTTCAATATATTCATTTTCTAAAGTAATATAAGGATGTTCCAAGTCAACTAAGTAATTCAGTTCTTCTGTAGATTTATTCCATTCTTCAATATTTGAAAAAACATCTTCTCTGCATTGTTTAATGAATTTTTCTGTTCCGTATTTTTCAATATCTTTTTTTGATTCAAGTTTTAACTTTTTTTCCACTTGCACTTCAACAGGCAATCCATGACAATCCCAACCACCTTTTCTTGGAACGCTAAAGCCATTCATATATTTGAATTTGCAAATTATATCTTTGAAGGTTCTAACTTCAAGATGATGCAATCCAGGAGGAGCATTTGCAGTTGGAGGGCCTTCCAAAAAAGAAAATAATGGTTTTTTAGAATTATCTTGTATTGATTTGGTTATTTCTTTCTGTTGTTTTTTCCAAACTCCGCGTGCTTTCTCTTCAATTTCTTTGAAATTATACATATTATATCCTATGTAGTGAACTTTTTAAATATTAACACCGAACTCCCTAAATATTTAAATAATAGATAATCTAAAATAAAATATGAACATAAACGATAGAATAAAAGACTTAAATCCTGAAAACCAGAAAAAATTTGAATATGCATTATCATGTGCTTTAGAATCCCCAAGAGATTATCCCGAAATTTACGCTGTGCATAAGATTGATAAAATAAATCCAGATGTTCGAAGAGTTAAAGAGATATTATACCAGCAAATGTTTGAAAAGAAAGCTGTTGTTTCTTAAAATTTTTCCAGAACCTCTTGCTCTACAAAGTGCAATCTTGAAGGAATGATAATGCAATATGGCCTTTTTACATTCAAATTTTTAATATTTTCAAGAGTTTTGTAGAAGATTTTGCTGTCTTTTGTTCCTAATCTTGAGCAAATTATTATCTTTTCTAACTTTATATCATGTTCTTTTGACGAAATTTCAAGTTCCTTTATTGCTTCTTTGAATTCAAGCCCGATATCCACTAAGATTAAACTATGTGCATCAATAACTTGGTTTTGTTTTACAATTTCCATAAAACTTGTTGGTTTAAAACTCTTAGTCCATTTAGCCATACTTGTTATTTTTCCAAATTTGTAAATTTGCAATCCAGTTTCAGCTATTGCATCAAAAACAGAAGAATTGTAAATGATTTCACATTTTACTTTGTTCTTCTTTGCTTCTTGAATTAAAGTGATGTGTGTCGTCGCTGTTAGCGGACTCCCATAGACTAGTAAGGAAATATTTTCTTTTTTTGCTTCTTTAATCAATTTATCACTTTCTACTAAATCCCTTCCAGCAGGAATTAATTTTTTCTTTATAACTTTTTCAATCTCTTTTTCAGAATAAGGAAAATCAACAGTATAATTCTCAAAGTAAATTTTCTTGCATTTTTTAATTGCTATTAATCCCTCCTGCGAAATGCTTTTTTCATTTAATCCAAGTCCAATAATGTATAACATGTTTAATCAAAGAACTATTTGTTTAAAATTATATCGTAGGACTTTTTATCATGCTCTCTAATGCAGATGTTCTTTTTTTTACTTTTTCTAAAATTAAATCTTCTTCATCATGGCTACATCCACTTAAAGTAAGAAGCCCTTTAATTAATTCTGAGCATGAATATGAAGGTTCTTCTCCAGAAATAAGTTGTCCAAATATAGAAAGAAAAGAAGCGGTTTGATTATACCAAAATTGGGGGTTGTCTGGATAAATCTCATTTGCCATACAATCAGCACGAATAATTAATAATGCTTTTTTCATCACGGCTAGATTATCTTCTTTAGGGGAACCCACTCTTTCTAACGAATATAGCGCTTCATTAGTTACTAGTTCGTATATTCTTTCTGCTCCTTCTGTTTTTATCGGATTAATATCCATTCTCTCTCCCAGAATTCAGGCTTTATAAACATTTCCGATAAGAAAGAGCAATTTTACGTCGATAAATTATTTATTCAAACTTCTGCTTGTAACAATTGCGATAAACAAAAAGGTAAATAATAATGCGTCATTGCCAAGAATTAAGAATACCAAAGCTCCGATTAAGCTTAACATAATCAAGAGTTTAAACCATTTTTTTCCGCTTTTCAATTCTTCCTTTGTCATCTTAGCAAGAACATTTCCAATTGGGATACCTAATACTAAAAGAACAAAACCAATGATTAGATTATATGCCTCTTGCATAGGAATATTTAAGAAATATTGTTTTTATATCTAATCATGTACAAAAATTATCTTATCGTAGCAAGCAAAATTGACAAGGCAGGAATAAATATAACAACTCAACTAAGTCAGTTTGGAAATTATAATTTTTGTTTAGTAGATAAAGAAACGATTTATACAGAAAATTTGGATAAAAGCAGAATTGATGATTGTGATTTTGTTATCTTCGCCTCAAAACACGAATCAGAAAAAGGAAATAAAACAATTTCTATCCATGCTCCAGGAAATTGGAACAAAGCAGAACTTGGAGGGCAGGAAGGAAGGGTATGCAAAACGTCTGCCTTATTCCAAAAACAAATTTTTGAAAAACTTAAAAAAAATATAGATGAATTTCAATTAAAAGGTTACGAATTAACTTTAGAGTGTACTCATCATGGTCCATTAATCAACAAGCCATGTTTATTTGTGGAAATTGGAGCCACCGAATTAGAATGGAAAGACAGAAGAGCAGGATTTGTTGTTGCAAAATCAATCTCTGAAGCTATGAGGGAATTCAAGGAAAATCCCTTCAATGAAATCGCAATTGGAATCGGCGGTCCGCATTATTGTCCAAACTTCACTAAAATACAATTAAATTCTAATGTTGCTATTTCTCATATAATCCCTCAATATGTGTCTCCAATAACAGAAGAGATGGTTCAAGAGGCAATTGGCGGAACAGAGGAAGATATAGATTTAATTCTTTTAGATTGGAAAGGATTAGGAAATGCAGAACAAAGAGATGAAATAATGAAAGTGGTTAATAAATTTTACATACAAAAAAAGAAGACAAGTGAGATTTCTAAATAATTACCTTTAAATATATTATTCACATTAGGTAATAATGGATAAAAAAATAGAGGAAAAAATTCATGCTTTAGACCCCCGCTTTAAAAAGAAGATACAAGATTTATTTGAGTCTATGAATGAATCTATCTCTATGCTTTATGAAGCCGCAACCCACGACGAAAAAACAGGATTGTATAACAATAAATTCTTTGAAACAATTTTTGATATGGAAATTGAAAAAGCAAAGAGAAAACAGCAAAAACTTTCAATTGTGATGACCGACATAGATTTCTTTAAAAAAATAAATGATACTCACGGACATATGAAAGCAGATGAATTTTTGAAAAGATTAGCAGAAGTTATACAAAAACAAGTTAGAGGTTCTGATATTGCTGCAAGATTTGGAGGAGAAGAATTTGTAATCTTGCTTCCAGAAACAGATTTGGAAAAAGCTAAAAGATTTGCAACTAGGCTTAAAACAGCAATTCATTCAGATAAAATTCTAAGCAAATACCACGTTACAGTTAGTGGAGGAATTACTCAATTTAAAGAAAAAGATAACAAGAAAAAAATGAAAGAAAGAGTAGACAAGGCACTTTATCAAGCAAAAGAAACAGGCAGAGATAAGTTTGTTGCTTTAAAATAATTATTTATAAAAATAAAAAAGATAGTTTCCATTATTATCAATATTTCTTTTGAGTAAGGGTATATTCTGCTGATTTATTCCTGACTGTATGAATAATTGGTTTAATTTCACTTGTAATTGTTCCTTCAACAAGACTCCAATCAATCTTAATCAAATTTTTAACAAAATGGTTTTCAAGATTTAATTTGTAATAATCGGATTTGCCAACTTTTCTTGTTTGGATAATAATTCCAGAGTCAATGAATCTTTTAAAGAAAAGAATAATGGAATTATAACTTACATTACTCCCTCTTGCAATTTCAGTCATAGGGAAATCAAAAAAATGATTATCTATCAAAAAGTCCAAAACTCTAAGCTGAGGGGTATCTCCAAAACATTCTAAAAATAAAGATTTGTTTTCTTTTTGTTTCATTTTTGTTAATTACATCATGGTGCCTCTATTTATAAATATTTCTATCCATAATTAAATCTTTCATTAATAGAAACATTTAAAAATAATCATACTTTATCTATCAAATGTCAATTGAGTTAGAAGAAGCTCAAATTATGTTTAAACTAGCAAGAAAAGTAAAATGGGGTGCTTCATACGATCGAGATGAATATTTCAAAAGATTTCAATATTTAGACGAAGCAATAAAAGACCTTCAGAAAAAAGATTGGATAATAATTCATAAAAAACCAAAGTTTATAGCATTTTCTTTAAATCCAAAATACAAAATGGAAATTATAGAATTTGTAAAAAGGCAAATGCCTGAACTTCCTCAAGGTTGGGAAAAATAATTCTAAATTTATTAAAAGGTAACCTTTAAATTCCCTATAAAATCTATATTTATATGCCTTGGTCGCATAAACTCAAAATAGGAAATTTTGGTAAAATGCTCTTTGGTATATATGCCTTGGTCGCATAGTGGTATTGCATCGGATTGCTACTAATTTAGCAAAAATCCGAGCCCTTCGGGGCCCGCAGGTTCGATTCCTGCCCAAGGCGTTTATTGGATTGAAAATCCAATGGATATCGGAGAAAGACATTCCGTTGATTGTTCGATTTCCGAGAAGTTTCACGAGAAGAAGTATTTTTTAATCACTTCAAGTGGGGGCTTCGAGTTGTCCCAAGGCGTAAAATATTTTGTTATCTCTAAATCTTTAATATAGCATTTCTTAAGACATTAATCTTTTTATAGTGTTAATTTTATCTAGTAGAACATGGAAACAGATTATGCAGTTGATTTTGTTTTAAATGTAATGAAAAAAATCAGCACTTCTAATCCAATTTTATTCCAAAGAGATGGTGCTTTATTTATTGCCTCTAAACAAGGATTTGGTTATGTTACTCCTGGACTTCAAACAACCCCAGAAGAGATACAAGAATGGGAAAAAAGAGAACAACCAAGAGAAATTAGTGAATCAAAAGAAGCAATATTCAGAGTAAAAGAAGACGGTGAATATTCTCTTAAATTTATTGAAGGAGAAGAAGCACACATTTCTCCAATTTTATTAAGCCCAGATGGAGATTTGTTTACTTTAAATGATCTTTATTCATCAGTAGAAAAACTTTCAAAACTGGAAGATGATGGAAAAATAAGATTAATAAATCATGATAGTGGATATCACAGCCATAAATGTGGATATGCTTGTGATGGAGTAGATGTTTGGTTAAGTAGTGCAAGAGTTATGGATAGGAATACTTATCTAGAATTAATGAGGCAAAATGAAAAGAGTTTATTGGAAAAATTGTGTGAATTAAGGGTAACAGAAGATGATTCAAGACTAAAAGGATAGGTGATTAGCCGAAAAACGGACTAAACTACCCTCCTTACACAAATATCAAATA
>JBBSXF010000023.1:0-10603 GCA_038045905.1 Nanobdellota archaeon | reverse complement strand
GGATAAGTTTGGATGTGCTACAGAAGATGCAGAATTAATCAAGAAAAATGTTGATGATAGATTAAAAAAAGGGAAAGAGATTGAAGTGGAAGCTGAAAAATTTGAAGGATTTAAAATTCATGGAAAAAATTCAAAGAATTTAATTGTTTCTTGGGGAAGCACACAAGGGGCAATTCTCGACGCAAGTGAAGGATTGAATACTCAAATATTGCAAGTATTGTATATGGAACCTTTCCCAAAGAAGATAAAAAAAGAGCTTGAGGGAAAAAATTTAATTTTAATTGAAAATAACGCAACAGGGCAATTGGGAAAATTAATTGCTGAAAAAACAGGTATTATAATTCCAGATAGCAACAAGATTTTAAGATATGACGGAAGGCCATTTTTAGCAGATGAATTAAAAGAGGAAATCAGGGGGAAGATGAAATGACTTACGATAAAATTAAAGCAAAAGATAAAATTAGTAAAATATTAGTTAGGGGTATAGCAATATCATTTAGTGTAATGACTTTATATTGGGTCTTTTTTTTGGCTGGTTCAAATGAATATAGTAATAAAGGGCCACCGATAATAGAAAATATAATGATCTATTCAGTAATAATCTTCTTCATATTATTTACAATATTTTTTTTAAGAACTAGAAAATGGAAAAAATTAAAATGAACAAAATAAAAGAAAAAATTCCGAGTCAGTCTAGTTTTTGGTTGTCACCTAATTATAATACTAATTTGAACTTTATAAATTTTGCTAATTTAAGGAGGAGAAAATGACAAACGAAAAAATTTATAAACTGGAAAACTATCAAAATAGTAACATGAACCCCGGTAATCTGCAAAGGTTGCCGGATGAGTCTTTTGTATTTATTGACGCTGGTTTTCTTTCTAAGTTAAATAAATATTTTGGTGAGGGTTTATATCTAAAGTATGATATTATAAAATTAGCAGATAGATTATGCGAAAAACAAAGGTTAATTTGTAAAAAAGTTTATTACTATACCGCTCCCCCATTTCAATCAGCGATGCCATCAAAGGAGGAAGAAATAAGAAAAAAGAATTATGATAAATTTGTCAAGCAACTTTTAAAAAATAAAAATATTATGATTCGGGAAGGAAGATGCCAACGATTAAAGATAGATAACTTATATGAATTTAGTCAAAAAGCAGTAGACTCGCTTGCGATAATAGATTTGATGGAAGTTCCTTTGGATCATCCGCAGATTAAGAAAATAGTATTAGTTGCATGTGATAGTGATTTTGTCCCAGTTATTAAGAAGCTAGAAGAAAAGGGCATTAAAACAATACTTTACACCTATTATCAAAAAAGTAGGGATGAAAATTTTTCAACTTCAAATCAATTAATTAAATGTGTGTGGAAATATGTTATATTAACTAAAGTAGACTTTGATAGTTGCCCATTAGATAAAATGAAATGACAAACGAAATAAAAAATAAAGATGAATTAAATGAATGGACTGGAATTGAATTAGTATTAGTAGTAGATAGAAAAATAGAATGGAAGCATATTTTTGGAAAGATTAAACAGATCGGGCTGGATTATTGGTTTATCGGAAATCCCAATCAGCATAGTCAGCCAATTAAGCTTCTTACTGCAAAGATAGAAAATTGGGATGGCGAGTCATTATGGATGCAAGATAAACTTAAAGGAGAAGGAGATTATGATGGAGACGTTGTTGAATATTTAACTTATAAAGAGGTAAAAGAAAAACCTTGTTTTTCTGAAGGACAAATGGCAATGGAGGTTATAATTAATTAAAATGACAAACTCAACACAAAATAATAATTTGAATACTCCGATAATTCCTAACTGGTGCCCTGGATGCTGGAACTTCCAGATACTTGCAGGAATAAAAAATATGATTAATGAAGAATTAAAAAACGGGGTCTCTGAACAAGTTCATGGCTCGTCCTCCAAAGATGTCGGGCGAAAGAAAAAAGATGACTTTGCAATTGTTTCTGGAATTGGATGTCATGCTAAAATATTTGATTATGTAAATCTAAATGGAATAAATACTCTGCATGGTAGAGTTCTGCCAACTTGCTTGGGGCTGAAAGTGGGAAATCCAAATCTTAATGTTATTGCATTTTCTGGAGATGGAGATGCTTATGCAGAGGGAATGGAGCATTTAATTTATGCAGCAAGATACAATGCTAATTTCAAATATTTTGTCCATAATAATCAGGTTTTTGCTTTAACTGTGGGACAACCAACACCAGTAACAGAAATGGGGTTTAAAGATAAGACAACTCCTTTGGGAGTAAAACTTCATCCGATTAATCCTCTAAAGATAATGCTTGCTGCTGGAGCAAGTTTTGTTGCAAGAGTTTATGCAGACAAAGCACAGATAGAATATGTTTTCAAAGAAGCAATGAAACATAAGGGATTTGCATTTATAGAAGTCATACAACCTTGCATTATTTTCCACGACGATAAAGGATACAGGGAAAAAACTTATTCTTTGGAAAAAGAAGGACATGACAAAACTAATTTTGATAGTGCTTGGAAAAAAGCAGATGAATTTAATTATAACGGAGTTAATGAAAAAACAAAAATCCCTCTTGGAATTTTCTATCAAAAAGAAAAGCCTGTTTTTGAAGATTTGCAACCACAACTTGTTGATTTAAAGAAAAAGAAGATGAGTTGGAAAGATATTAAGAGATAATTAATTTTATATATGTAAAAATAGTGTACTCTCATGGATAAAGAGGGGAAAGATTTCAATTTTTCTTTAAAAAATAGTAAAGGTCAAGTAACTATTTTTATTATAATTGCGATACTAATCATTGCATCTGCTGTACTTATTTTTACTTTTAGAGATAAAATAGGACTTGGAATTTTCTCATCCAATTCAGACCCTGTTTATTTGTTTGTTCAAAATTGCGTGCAAGAAACAGGACAAGATGCTATTCATTTTATAACTCAACAAGGAGGATATTTATTTCCACCAACTCTTTCTACTTCAGATGGAATTCCTTATTATTTTTATAACAAGAAAGATTACATGCCCACAAAAGATAGAATAGGGGAAGAAATTTCTGATTATATAACAAATTCTATTTCTTATTGCACTAATGGATTTACTAATTTTCCTGATTTAAACATAACAGAAGGAGAGATAAAAGCAAATGCAAAAATAGAAGATGAAAAAATAATTTTAGATGTTGTATACCCTTTAACTATAAAGCAAGGGGAGAGCACAAAAAAATTTGAAAATTTCGATAATATAAATATTCAGGCAAGGGTTGGAGTAATTTACAATTCAATTCAAAGTATAATTCAAGAACAGGTAGGGAAAGATAGCATATGCTTAAGCTGTATTTCTGAAATTGTGGATAAAGAGGGATTAACTCTTGATATGACTAACATCGAAGAAGCAATTATATTTACTATTACAGATAAATATTCAAAAATAAAAGATGTTCCTGTTGGATGGAGATTTGCAAATGGATATTAAAGCTAAAAAAATATTTTTATTTGTTTTGTTAATGTTTTTTATAATTGGAACAGCAAGAGCAGATATTATAGCTACAATGGGGATGGAGGGATTGAAGATGATTAGTCCACAGGCAGGACAAATTATTGATACAATAATTTGCCTTCAAGACCCAATTGTTTGTTTAAGCGGGAAGGTTGTAGGAATAGTGCAATCAGAATTGATGGAGGCATTGGCAAAAACAAGTCCTGAAGTATACAAAGCAGTTGTTACTTACAATGAAATTAAGAGTTATATTGAACAGGGTGCATCTATTTTAGGAGATTTAAAAATTAATGAAAATGGGCAAATAGAAGAAGGAATTATTTCTTTTAATGAAGAAACATCTATTAAAAAATTGTTTGAGGATTCAAATGCAGAAGACATTGCAATTTCAAATGCAGATTATAATTTTAAAACTCAAAAAATAACTTTCAAAGAAGAGGGTTATTTGCAAATTAAATTAAAAGATGAAGACGGGAAAATTCAGGAATTAAATTATGAAAATATTGCAGAAGGTTACTTAAAACTAAATGAAAGCAGTGGAAATGTTGAAGAAGCAGAGATTATTACTGGCAAAGATTCTACTTATAAATTTGGGGAGCATGATAATTTAAATGTTAAGGCAGGAACACATCTATTGTATAAAGATGGAAAGATAACTGTTTATGGAAAAGACAATGAATTCAAATATGGAAATTTGAACATTTCTTCTTTTGGGGAATTTACAGATATTTTTGAAAATCAAATCATTTGTGCAGAATGTTCTGTTGACGATATAAGATTAAAGGGTACAGAAAGAGGGGATGGAATTTTAGAAAAAGTAAATGAAGGATATTTAATAAAAAATGGAGAAGCGATATACAAACAGAATTTGTTAAGTGTGACTAATTCAAACGAAAAAGTTCTTATTGCAAAACCCGATGCAGATCTATCCAATTACGGGGGGAACTGGTTAAAACAAACATCAAAAAATTTAGAAATAAAAAGTTCTGAAACTGGAAATCTAAATTTAGAAATTCTTGAGGGGCATGATATCTTTGATACAGATGCAAAAGATAATTTAAAAATTAAAATAGCATTGGGAGATGGATTAAATGTAGAAAAAAGAGCAGATGAAGGATTGATTCCAAAAGTTATCCAGAGTCATTCGAATAATAAAATTGGATCAACTGAAATTAATAATGATCATCTCAACTTTTTAATTTATCAAGATGATATTAATTTATTCCTTATACATAAATCTTTGACTAAAGAAGATTTATTAGGAAAATATCAAAGTGTGGCTTTTGAGTTAGAATCTGATTCGCAAAAGAATCTTGATCATATAAGGGTTAATTCATATAATCAATTTGTTATGTTAGGAAAAGATAAAAATGAACTTGTTTCTTATAATAAATATGGATTGCCTGTGAGTTCCAAAATAAAAGATAATGAATTGCAGACTATAGAACAATTAAGAGCAAAATATCCGAATGTAAAATTTGAGTTTCCAGAAACAATCTTTCAAATAGGAATATTTGGAATAGAGAATAAATTAAATGAAGAAATTGTCCCTCCATATCTAGTCTATTTGACAGATAATTTTCTCAAGGATAATCCAGATGCAGTAAATGAAATTAAAACTTGGAAGTATTCTTTATCAGGAACTGGAGCAAATGATGAATTATCAATATATATCGGTCTTAATGAAGTTGAAACTGAAAGCTCTGGGAAAATTAGAAAACTTACTTCGCCATGGGAAGTATTAACACATGAATATGAACATATAAAAGATTATATTATAGAGCAAGAAGAAGCTTTGGAAAAAGAAACTCAATTAAAATTACAACAAGAATATAAAAAAGAAGCTAAGGTAGACCAGAAAGATTTGAATAAAGGAAATCTATTAACATTAAATCAAAAATATAATGAAATGGCTGGAAATAGTCTGGAGAATTTATATAAAAATAAAAAGACAAAAACATTATTTATTTATTTTTCTAAAGAATTGAATGAAAAATATATCGCTCCAAAAATTGAGAGGGCGTTAAGAAATGTTTATGGAGTTAAAGATATTCCTGAATTCTTAACTAAAGAATATGAAAATTTAAATTTAAAATCCTCAACTAAAGAAGAAACACTCAACTTGTATAAAAACAATCCAAATCAGATATATACTGCAATAATTAATAAAATCTCTTCCAAAGGAGGGATAGTCATGGGAGAAATGAAAGCATTGAGGGATTTAAATTACAACAATGGAGTGATATTACAAAATAATGGAGGTTTTGATTTGACCACAAGAAAGTATTTTGAAACAGCACTATCTAATCTTGGGACTTCTCTTTCTATTAATCCCGACTTACATGATCAATCAAATAATTTTGATAGAATTATTCAATTAAGCACTGGATTTCCAGCGGAATATTCTTTATTTAATGAAAATAAGAATTCTGAAGATAACTATTTAGAAATTTCCTCCACATACCGCGAACAGCCGATAGAACAACGTAAATTATTAGTTCAATCTAGTAATAAACTTATAAGTGAAACATACAAGAAGTTAACTCAATTAGCATTTGATTCTGGAAAGATGAAAGTTGATGAATTTGTTACAATAATGGGACATGGGTTTTGCAAAAAAACAGATTGCAGTGATAAAATCTGTAGTGAATATAAATTGTTATGCTGCATAAATAATCCTAACTCTCCTAATTGTTAAGAGGTAGTCTACACTTAAAAGTAGTTAATTTTATAAATAAAACTAGTTCTAATAATTCATGCTAACAAACTCATTAGGAGAAAATGAAATAAGTGAAGGAATAGATATAGAGGAAAAAGCTAAAAGTATTTGTATATATCCACAATTTAGAAAATTATTCGGAAACATGGTCTTTTGTGGGGGATTATTTGGGAAAAATGCCCCGAAACATAGCGTTAAGCTTAGTCGAATACAAGAAGGAGAAGTTTGCTTGGCTACTAATATCTGTTCAAATGGAACCGTGGACTATAAATATGATATAGATGTGAACAGAATGTATGATTGTTTGTATAGAACAACAAAAACAAGACTTATCTCAGATGACTAATTCCCAGATACATAATCTTTCAAAGAATAAGTTTTCGCATCCAATTTCTTTTGCTTTGTAATCGAGCTGTTCAAAGCTAACATCTTCGGCAAGAGACGAAGTAATAAGAAAAATCTTCCCATCAATTTTCAAATAATTTTTTGCTTGCTTTAAAAAATTCAAAATAATTTCATTTCCTTTTTTTCCGCCAGTCGTTGCTAATTTTGAATTTTTCGGTTCACGAACATCATCTGGAAGATAAGGCGGATTAAAAATCATTAAATCATATTTTCCAGAAATATTTTCAAACAAATCAGAATGAATGCAATTAAATCCCAAAAGATTGCAATGTGAAACTGATTTCTTGTCTATGTCTGAAGAAAAAATGTTTTCTTTTTTAATTCCCAAACTTTTTGCAGTTTCCAAGTGAATTCCGCTTCCAGCTCCGATTTCAAGAAAAGTTAAATTTGGATTCTTTTCTAACAACTCTGGAATTTGTTCTTTTAAAATTCTTGACATCAAATAAGAATCTTCTGCTGGTTGGTAAATTGACATGATAAGTTAAATTGAATTAGGGTTTAATAATTTACGGAATTTGATAATAATTAATAATAGAACCTAAAGCTTTGTTCAACTGATTGGGGTTTATTGCGACATTAACTGATTAAAAAGAGGTGATAATAAATAAGAAGATAATATTCCTTTTATGCAAAAAAACTGCTGAAAAAATTAATTAATTCGTTTTTGAATATAAAAATGGCTAAAAGGGTGCCTAATAAAAAAACAAGTATTCCTATTAAAATAAATATTAGTGCTTTGCCCTTTGATTCTTCTTCGTAACCAGAAACGTTTTGTTTTACTGCGGGAGTTTGCTGTTGATATTGGACAGGTTCTGGCATAACTGGAGGAAGAGGTGCTAATTGATTATTAGTTTGGAGAGATTGAATTTGTTTTAATGGAACATCAGGTTTTAAATTAACAGATTGCTGGGAGGTTGTTACTGAAGGACTTGAAGGTTGTATCCCTTGAGCATTTAAATTTCTTGCAGCTTCTTCAATTTCTTCTCTTTTATATCCTGCATTAAAAAAAGTCATCATTGCTCTTTTAAGAGATTCTCCTCTCTCTAAAGCAGACTTCAATCCTCCAAGAATTTCATCATTCATGAAAGAATAAGACATGTGTTATTTAAAAATTATAAGGTTAGAAAAAATAAATTAAATAGCTTAACTACCCAAGCTTTAAATATAGAAATTAGTGATGAAAAATTATGCCAACACAAGTTTTATCAAGCAAAAAAATACTTTATTTTACTGCGACGGAAGGAAATAAAGATAATGTTAGATATATCTTTATGGAAGATGGGAAAAACGTAGAAAGATTAATTGCTGAATTAATAGACGGACATTATGTTCTTTCTGTTAAAGAAAGAGGCTGTCCAACATTTAAGGTTTTTGGAGTAGAAGATGAAAAAGATTATTTAATTGCTCATTCAAGATTAGAAGAAAGGGCGAAGGACTTAAGCGTCGATTTTGATTCTGGATGGATTTAATTTACAACTTCAATTTCTGTCCATTACGCAAGGAATGACAATTACTTGGTTTGTAACCCATTTCTTTTGCTAAACTAATCATGGGCATTAATTGTTCTACAGAGCCATGAGCAGGAATAATATTTGTTGGATGAATTAACGAAATTAAATCTCTCAAATCTTCTCTGCCTGCGTGTCCCGAAACATGAATGTTGTCAAAAATTCTTACTCCAAATTTCTTTAATCTTTTATCCATTTGGCTCCTATTTTCTACATTCACTGGAGTTGGAATTGTTTTGGAAGAAAATATCACATTATCTCTTTGACGAAATTTAAATGGCATTACTCCCCTAGATAATCTATCCATGATACTTCCCGGTTCTCCTTGATGCCCAGTGCAAACAACCAAAGAATTATTTCTATTTTTCTCAACTTTTTTCATAACAGATTCAACTTGTTTTTTGTAGCTTGTTAGGTAAATATCTTTTTGAAATGGGCACATTCCTACATCCATTGCGGCAGAAACATATTTTTTCATGCTTCTTCCAACAAAATAAATATCCCTGTCCAATTTTTTTGCGTAATCAACAATGCTTTTTAATCTTGCAATATGTGAAGAAAAAGTCGTTACAAAAATAGCAGAATCTTCGTATTTAATTGTTGTCAATACTTCTTCTACTAATGCTCTTGCAATCTTTTCACTGGGGGTTTTTATTTCTGCACCAGAATAAAGGGAATCTACAATCAAAGCTTTAATTCCTTCTTTTGCAATTTTTCTTAATAAATCATAATTTGGGGGCAATCCGAGAATAGGATTATCATCTAATTTGAAATCATTTGCATAAAGGACAATTCCTTCTGGAGTATGGAGTGCAATCATTGAAGTTTGAAGGGTTGAATGAGTTATATTAATAAAATCTACTTGATAATTTCCACTTTTTCCTTTTACAAAAAAAGATGAATTTGGATTTATAGACTTAATCTGATTTGGAATATTCATATTATCGTCTTCCATTATTTTTTTTAATACGGTAGTTGTGAAGGGTGTTCCAACCAATGGGGCATCATATCTATATGCAATGTAAGGAACTGCACCAATATGGTCAAGATGAGCATGTCCTAAAAAAATAGCTCTTACTTTATTTCTTAATCCAATCTTGTCTAAGATTAAATCATCTGGCAATGCACCAATATTTCTTAATTTTTTTTCAGAAACCTCTTTGTGTTCGGTATCTTGTTCTTGAAGTTCTACAATTGCTGGAAGATATACCCCCATATCAAAAATAAAAACATCTTCTTTATGCTGAACTACAGTCATATTTTTTCCTACTTCATTAAATCCACCAATAGTAAAAATTTCCACGTTTTTTATTCCTCTTTTATAACATATCTTAGAAGAAAGAGTTTAAAAATTCTTTTAGCTTGTAGTTTTATATGAAGGCATTAAAACCAAGCATGCGAGAAAAAAGGAGATACCTACTTCTTGAAGGAGAAGATTTGAAGAAAAATGTTGAGAAGTCTATATTAGATTTTATTGGAGTTTTCGGATTTTCAAAAACAGGATTGGAATTTATAAAACAAAGAGGAAATAGTGCTATAATTTGCATTAATAGAGAAATGGTTAATCAAGTTAGAGCTTCATTTGCAGTTTGGTCTAAAAAGATAGAGATTAAGAGAGTTTCTGGAACATTGAAAAGTTTTAGAGAATAATCTATTGAAAATAATAATTCTGTATGTAAATGTTTAAAAAAGTGGAATTGTCTAAGGAAAAAGGGAAAAATATCAAATGAGTTACAGAGATTATCAAGAAGATGGATTGTCTGATTATTTTAGAGAAATAAGGAGTTCAAAATGTAATCCCTTGTCATTAGAAGAAGAATTAGAAATTGGAAAAAGATCTTTTGAGGGGGATGAGAAAGCTAAAGAAGAATTGATTAAACATAATTTGCGGTTTGTTGTAAAAGTTGCAAAAAGATTTACTGGATATGGATTATCTCTCCAAGATTTAATAGAAGAGGGAAATATTGGACTTATGCAAGCCATAGATAGATATGATTATAGAAAAGGGTATAAATTGATTAGTTATGCAGTATGGTGGATAAAACAAAGTATTCGGAGAGCATTAGATAATACTTCTAAATCAATACGACTTTCTAGCCATACTTATGAACAATTATCAAAGATAGAAAAATGGAGAAAACGGGGTTACACAGATTCAGAAATTGAAGAAGCAGGAATATCCCAAAAAAGAATTTTAGAATTAAATAATTTACCAGAGTCTACCTCTTTTAATAATGCTAAGAAAGGAAAGAGAACAATTGAGCAAGATTATCCTGACGAAACATATTCCCCAGAAACGACTAATGACCTTATTCGCGAAAAGGTAATTTCCGTTATGGACAAGGGGTTAGATAAAAGAAGTGCAGAGATACTAAAATTAAAGTATGGATTTACAGAGGGAGAGCATACCATTGAAGAAATTGGAATGATATATGACATTACTGGCACTAGGGTAACACAAATTAATAAAGGATC
>JBBSXF010000022.1:0-2375 GCA_038045905.1 Nanobdellota archaeon | reverse complement strand
GTCCGGTTTCCAGAATGGGCGACAAGATAGGCCGCAACGATCCCTGCCCGTGTGGCTCGGGGAAGAAATATAAACGTTGTCACGGTGCGTAGTTCAAACTGTCCGTAAAATAGGCTTGACGCTAGGTTTATCTTAAGATAAACTTGGTGTATTATGAAAAGCAGCATCGTCGGGTTAAAGGAATTAAGAGAAAACCTTGATACCTATATTTCCCAGGTAGATAAAGGTAAGTCTTTTATTGTGGTGCGCCGTTCTAAGCCGGTTTTTAGGATTTCTTCCCCCGAAGAAGAAGATCGTTGGGAGACGGTTATTGATTTTACAAAAATAAGAAAGGGCGGTGTTTCTGTGGAAGAACTGCTCGCGAAACTCTAAGAATAATGGATAAGGTTGATAAAGCGCTAAAAAGATTAACCCCGAAAGAAAAAGAGAGAATAAAAAATGTCATCAAGGCGCTCCAATCGGGGCGTTTTGATAGTTTGGACGTTAAGAAACTTAAAGGGATGGAGGATATTTTTAGGGTAAGGAGCGGTGATTTAAGAATAATCTATCAAATCAGAAACAGTCGCATCTTCATCTTAAAATTGGGGCGCCGAAAAGAGGGTACTTATAAAATTTAGGCCGCAACAACCCCTGTCCGTGCGGGAGTGATAAAAAGTATAAAAAATGTCATGGCCGCTAAAGTTTTGAGTTATATAAAAAATAATTGGTCTAAATCGATCTACTTTGTTTTATGTATTGTTTTAGGTGCTATTATACAGAAATTCATACTCCCTGAACCCTTGGAATATTTAGATAAACTTATCTATGGTGAACCAAAGATTAATTTAAATGTTTTTGAATTTTCTGAAATTGATGAACCTAAAATTTTACCAGAGTATGATGCATTATTTATTACAAAATCAAACAGAGCTTGGATTTTTTATGTAAGCAGGGGTAACATTGATTTAACTTTATTATTTCATAAAATTCCTATCCCGATTAATTTTCTTAATTTCAAACCCTCGGAGAAACTTTATGTATTTGGTGTTTACAATTTCGGCAATGGTTCAGCCAAAAATGTGAAGATTGAATTTAAATCGGACAATTTATTAAAAGAATTATATAAAGATGATAATGTGAACTTTTCCGACTGTTCAGGATTTGAAAATTATTCATGTATTTATGAAATAGAAAATATACCACCCGATAAGATTCGTGATTTTTACATAAAATCTGTGGGATCCCCAATTAAAGATACTAGTTGTAGTGGAGATTTTTATGAGAGTTGTAAACAAAATAAAATAGATATTTCCTTTGCAGAGATAACAAGTGCTTTAATTGGTACAGAAACAGGGAAAATCATTCCTACACCAGCATTGAGCAAGGATGATCAGTTATTGGTATATCAGTTTAATCCAAAGGAGGAAATTTGGGAAAGAAAATAATTTTTACCATTCGTATGACAGCCGAAAAGATGCCATGGGTCATAAGGATATGAAAAAATTGCTAACGCTTACCATAATTCATCAGCATCCAAATGTATTGCTCGGAATGAAAAAGCGGGGATTCGGAGCGGGGCGATGGAATGGATTCGGTGGGAAGGTTTCTTCAGAAGAGACGATAGATAGTGCTGCGAAAAGAGAATTACAGGAAGAAGCCGGAATAGAAGCTACTCACATGAACAAAGTTGGGATCATAAAATTTGAATTTAAGGGTAATCCAGAAATTCTCGAAGTTCATATTTTCAAGTCTGAGAAATTTTCAGGAGAACCAAGGGAAAGCGAGGAAATGAAACCGCAATGGTTCCATATTGATGAAATTCCTTTTAAAGAAATGTGGCCAGATGATATACATTGGTTTCCGTTATTTTTACGAAATCAAAAATTTCAAGGAAAATTCTTATTTGATGATTCCGACAATATTCTTAATATGAATTTGATTGAGGTTAAGGAAATATAAATCCCTGTGGGATGGAAATAAAAAGCAAGAGATGTTATGGAAAATAGTATGATTAAATTAGGAAAGTATCGGCATTATAAAGGGAAAGAATACGAAGTTATCGGGGTTGCTAAGCACAGTGAAACCCTGGAAGATGTGGTCGTGTACAAAGCGCTCTACAAAAACGAAGCGTCCCAACTATGGGTGCGGCCGATGGCGATGTTTCTGGAAGAAGTGGAGGTTGATGGCCAGAAAATGCCTAGGTTCCAGTATCTGGGCGGTTCGGGCGGTAAGATATCGTTGGACGAGTTTAAGAAACTGTAAATTAATAATATAATGACTTGCGATGTCGTTAATTTTATAAATGAATAAAAACTGGAGAAAATATTGGAAGCTGGGAGTAGAAGAGTTTAACACCGAATTTTTTGACGTTACCAAAAACGGGGAGCTTTTGGTTT
>JBBSXF010000021.1:0-5496 GCA_038045905.1 Nanobdellota archaeon | reverse complement strand
AAAGCAAATTTAGAGATAATACCAGTAATGTTGCCCTAATCATGCAACACAGCTCAATCAAAGAAATGTTTTTAAAGTAAAAAGCATTCTAAAAAGTATCATTAAATTAAAATTTATATTAATGAAAAGGAGGTTAAATATGATTCAAAACAAAAAAGGGTTATCAGATATTGTTATAACTTTGATGATCGTTGTGCTAGCTTTAGTAGCAATTGGAGGAGTATGGGCAGTTGTGAATAACCTCTTAAAAGGACAAACTCAAAGTGCTGACCTGGCTTCAAGGTGTATGAATACTAATCTTCAAGTTACAAAAACAGTTTGTACAGGAACAATTGCACCAAAATTTCCATGTGCAATAACGGTTAGACAATTGGGAAGTGAACCCGTTGCGGGGGTAAAGATACTGCTTAAAGATACTGTGGCTGGAACAGTAATGACTACTCCATTAGATGTGGCTGGAGTGATTACTATAGAAAAAGTGTATACTGTAACTCTCACTCAAGGTACTGGATTAATAACTAATCCAAACTTCGTTGAAGTTATACCTTATTTAAAAGACGGTAGTGGAAACGTTGCTATGTGTACTACATCAGCGAGTTTATCCTTTACAGTTTAATTTTTTATTTTAAACTAATTAGAAAGTTTTTGCTTTCTAGTTTTTCTTTCTTTTTTTATTTTTTAAACCTTAATGAGAATTATACCTGAATAAATTTGGTAACCTCTAAGAACTACAAGCTATCTCCACGATTAATCAGTCTCATCAAAAGTTGAACTATATGTTAGATTTTTTTATTAATTATTCGATTTTAAAATAATATAAATTTTGTCATTTAGAATTTTCTGCAATCTTTACAAGTATTTAACATAAACTTTAAAGAATTTTTCAAAAGTATCTTTTATTTTATCAAGCAAAAATCTTTCTAGTTTATCTTTGTGTCCTTTATCAAACGCTTCTAATGAAGAAAAATAAGCTATTCTTGTTGTTTTTCTTATAATCAAAGGGGGATAATTGTGTTCTAAAAGTATAGCATTTAACAAAATTCTTCCTGTTCTTCCATTTTCATCATCAAATGGATGGATGCTTTCAAACCTAGCATGGAATTCTGACGCTAATTTTAATGGATGAATTTTATTTTTATTAGATTCATACCAAGAAAGCAGTATCTCCATTTCTTTTTCAACTTTTTCAGGAGGAGTTGTCTTCAAATTTCTCATAGCAAGATAGTTTGGAATTTTCTTAAACCCTAATTGAACTCCTGTATCTTTAACTAAAATGGAATGGATATTGATTATATCTTTAATATTTATTTTTATTTTGCCTTTAAATAATAATTCATATGCTTCTCTTGTATTTCTTGTTTCATAAACTTCTCTTAAATCTTTATTTTTTGGAACAACATTTTCTCCTAAAATAAGAGTTACGTCCTTTAAGGTCAAAGAATTACCTTCAATAGCATTTGATTCGTAGGTAAAATTTACAGTAAATCTGTCTAATATGTCCTTTATCTGATTTTTAGTAAAATTTTTAATTATTTTTCTATACTCCATTCTAATAGACTCTAATTTTTTTATTTGTTCTTCTGTAAGTATGTTATCTGTGTTGTAAGTTCTCAAAGCATAGTCTTGATAAGCTTCAATCTGCTTTTTTAAGAAGTAATCTTTTGTTTCTTTATTATTTTTATCTTCTTCTTTTTGTATTAGCTTAGATGTTTTTTTAATATTCCCATTAGGCAATCTAAAAGAATGTTCGGCATAGAGATATTTTTTTCCATTGATAATCTTGTATACAACACTAGTCATTATTATTTATACCCCTACATATATTTAAATCTTTCTATTTTGTAGGGTTAAAAGAGTTTATTCCTTCCTCAAGGAATTCCTATCATCATCTTCCTTAATTATTTGATTTTATAATCACATAGACTTCGTCATTTTTTCGTACTTTTGGAAGTTTTATTCCAATTTCTTGTCCTTTACTTGCTTTGTCAACACGCTTATTTTTTATTTCAATAGAATTAATTTTTGAACTTATAAGTCCAGTTGTATTTCCAATTATTACAATTTCATCCCCAACCTTTAAATTAGAAACAAGTTTTATTGCAGCAACTCCAGCCTTATCAAAATAATTAACTACTTTTCCAACAAAATGTTTTCTTTCTTGTGACGCATTGCTCTGTATTTTTGAAAAATCATCAGCAGTTGGAGTTTTAAGATAAAATCCAGAAGAAAATCCTTTATTGTAGATTTTTTCAAGTTCTTTTAATCCGTCTTTTATTTCTTCTTTGCTTAATTTCTTGTCAAGTGCTTTTCTATAAACTCTTACAACTCTATCCACATATCTTGCATCACGATTTCTCCCCTCTATTTTAAAAGAAATAATTCCTGCTTTTTTCATCTCTTCAATAAAAGGCAATGTGCATAAATCTTTTGCAGAAAATATTTTATTATTTTCTATTTTCAATTCATTCCCTTCTTCATCTTTCACCAAATATTTTCTTCTGCAGGGATGCAAACATTCTCCCCTATTTGCAGATTTTCCAAAAAGAAATTGAGAAGTAAAACATCTTCCAGAAACAGCAACACACATTGCTCCATGGCAAAAGCATTCAATATCAATTATTTTTGAAATTTCTTTTATTTGTTTTAAATTTAATTCTCTTGCAAGAACAATTCTTTTTGCTCCAAGATTTTTGTAAAACTTAGCAGATTCAATATTTGAAACAGATGCTTGTGTTGAAATAAAGAAAGGAATTTTATGTTTTTTACATAAACTAACAACCGCCAAGTCCCAGCAGATTACTGCGTCAACTTTTCCTTTTATTTTTTTTATCGTTTCTTCTATTTGTTTAAGTTCGCTATTGTAGATTATTGTGTTAAGGGTAAGATACTTTTTCACCTTTTTAGGTTTGCAGATTTTTTCTATTTCATCTAAATCGGCTATTGTAAAATTTTTAGCAGATGCACGCATTGAAAATTCCTTTAATCCGAAATATACTGCATCTGCTCCTGCATTTATCCCAGCAGATAACATAGAGAAATCTCCTGCTGGAGCTAATAGTTCATAGTGAGGTTTCATAAGATTGAGAAAAAATTTAAGTTAAAATATGTTTGGAATTAATTTAATCCGTGAATTTCTTTAGTTGTTTCAGGAAAAATATCTCTAATGATATCTATTTGTCTGTTTTCATAAACTTTTTGGACCAAGTTCATTGCATCCTTACCTATCTTTAAGGCATAAGCTTTAGCGGGTCCAATTTCCATCCATTCAAGAGGAGAGCACTCATAATCCGCCAAATAAGCTAGACCAGTTAAAGTTTCACGAGCATTTTGTATCATCCTTGCTTTTGGTTTGTTGGGATTTGCTGTAGTATAAGCATTTTCCAATGTTTCAGAAAGTTCTAAAACTTCAATAAAATTACCATCTAAAGAAGCACATCTAACTGCTTCAACCATTTCTGTATTTTTAAAAGGAATTGTATCTCCTTCTTTTGCTTTTCTAAAAAAAGCATTTAATTCCCTTATTGTTATATTTGACATAGAAAAAAGAGAAGAGTATACTATTTAAACCTTATTATTTGTTACCTCTAATTAATGATAACTAATTCAAATATTTCCCTTCATTATTAAAGAATTCTAAAAGTAAATTTGCATATAGAACAAGAGGTATTTCTTTAACTCCATTAGCTCTTACCCACCGATATTCTGTGTGTTCATCAGAAATGCTGACTTCTTCTGAATTAACATCAATTAAATAAACATCACATTTACTATCATACGCTTTGTCAATCATTCTTAATGTTGGAAGTTTTTTTACTATTTTAATTTCAAGTCCTGTTTCTCTTTTCACTTCTCTTAAAATTGTTTTTCTCGATGTTTCTCCTTCTTCAATCATTCCACCAGAACATTCCCATTTTCCGATATTTTCAGGAAAATATTTGTCTCTTGCTTTTTTCAATAATAAATATCTTCCATTATGCCTGACTAATGCCTTTACTAATCTTATCTTTGTTACCATAAAATTTAATGATAGCTAAATTTAAAAACTCTCTGAATTTGGTGTTTTTATGACAACTAAACTTTGGGGTTGTCCCCACAGCGATTAAAGAAGATTTTTCTAGCTGTGCATTTCTTAACAAGTTTTTTATACCTTTTAAGGAAAATGGTTTAATGGAAGAACGTAAAGCATATAAAGTTCAGATTATTCAATTATTTATGAAGAAAAGAGTAAGTTTTTCTAAAGGAAAACAAAAGGATTTTTTTAAAATAGCAAAATTGAAGTCAAATTTAAGTTGGAAGGAATTATCAAAAAAACTAAATGTGAATGAATCTACTTTAAGTAAAGCGTATAGATTTGGGCTTTGTGATATCCCCTATGATTTATTCAAAAAAATATTAATCTTAACAAATCAAGATGAAGAACCTACCCTTAGAGATTATAAAGGAAAAATAGTTGAAGAAGAGATTATTATCGGAAGAAAAGTTTTTGGAGAAAAAAGAAAGATATTGCAAGATGTAGAATTAACTTATAAAAAAGGTATTATCAACTTTGATAATTCTAAAGTAAATTTTAGCAAATATGATTTAGAAAAGAAAATTAAACTTCCTCAAAAAATGACGCCAGAATTAGCAGAAGAAGTTGGGATGCATTTTGGAGATGGTTTCCTATCAGATAAGAGGTATGAATATCGTTTGAAAGGAAATCCAAAAGATGAGAAAGAATATTATCAGAGTTATATCAAACCATTATTCAAAAAATTATTCAATATAGAGATTAATCTCAAAGATTTTAAGACTAGTTATGGGTTTGAGTTAAAATCGAGAGCTATTTGGGAATTTAAAACAAAGGTAATAGGGATAAAATCGGGCAATAAGTATAATCTTTACGTTCCAGAAACTATTAAGGTAAACAGTATAGAAATCCTTTCGGCATTTATTAGGGGGTTATTTGATACTGATGGAACTATATGTTTTAAATCAAAGTATGGATACAAAAATTATTATCCCACTATTGAAATTACTTTATTTTCTAAAAAAGTCATCAAAGAGGTGATGGAAATCTTAAATATGCTGGGATTTGAACCGAAAGTATCTACAACAAGAGGTTATGAAAGGATTTCTTTGAATGGCATATCTCGATTTAAAAAATATGAACAATTAATAGGATGGAGTAGCCCAAAGAATTTAAATAAAGTAAACGAGTGGAAAATTCAATATCCAGAACTAAATAATGGTGAATGTAATTCAGTGGCAGAATATGCGACTGTGGCTCGCACAACGGGGGTTCGATTCCCCCCTTTCACCCTTTCAAAAAAGAGGAAAAAATGAAAAATAATGAATGTGTGATTGTCTTACAAACTAAAAGTGGTTGGAAGCAAACATATAGAAAAGAAAAAGATTATTGGATACAAGAAACAAATGGAGTTGTCAGAAAAATGACCGCTGAACAATTATTATCTCATCTTCTACCAGTCATAGCTTGGAATAAAGGAGGAATTA
>JBBSXF010000020.1:0-1687 GCA_038045905.1 Nanobdellota archaeon | reverse complement strand
CCGATCTCTAATACACCTGGATAAATTATTTTCCCCCCATACTTTCTTAAAAGTCCGTAATTCCCCCCCCGCCCATTTAACAAATAATTAAATTTGACTTTTTCTTTTTTCTTAAGATTTTTCAAAACATACGAAATTTGAAGACGTGGAACTAATCCAAATTTTTCTGCAAAATTTTTTTTAGCAATTATGCTTTTTCCGTAAAATAAAATTCCTTGCCTGGCAAAATTGCTCTCTAAAAAGAGTGAATTCAAATCAAAAGATTCTATATGAACAGGAAGCTCCGTTAATTTTTCAATCTGTTTTTTTATTTCTTGCCTTTCTTCAAGCTGAATTTTTATAGGAATCTCTTTAAAAATAACTGCAATGTCAATATCTTTTGGGTTAGCTTCTTCTAGAATAGAGGAGCCAAATTGGACAATATCAACTACATTATTTTTATAATGTAATTCCAGATTTTTTTGCCATAATTTCTGCATCTTCTTTTATAACCTCCGCAAGTTCTTTAGTCATTAGTTGCACATAACTATCTTGGTAAAACGGAAAATCTTTATCGACTATGTTATATTCATTTGGAAATTGTTCTTTTAATACTTTAAACCGATGTGTATGAGAAGAAGGAGTTTCTCCAGTTTTCTTTAAGATGTATAAATCACATAAAGAAATTAAGCATTTGAAGAAAAGAACAACCGCAGAATTATTCCTTTTTTTATTTAATTCTTCTTTTCCAGAATTGTAATATTCTCTTGCGTTATCAGTTAATATAGTTTCTTTATTCATACCAAATAAGAAAACTTTTCAGATTTATAAACTTTTTCTTACCAGGAAACATATTCGTACCCAACAAGAAAAAGTGCAATTGATTGGATAATCGAAAAACTTCTTAGATGTTAAATTAACTTCTCTTTAATTATAATTCCCTTCTATAAAAGCATCAAGTTGAGTTTGTATTTCATCTTCAGGTATCCTCCCAAGATAAAGATTAGGAATCCCATATGAATTTAAAAGCTCTTTGCGGGATACTTCTGTAGCTAAATTGTCTTGATGACTTATATAATTAATAACCGCATCTGTTCCATCTTTTTTTCTTACTAAATAATCAACTAGAAATCCATCTGATGTTCCAAGAGAAAGCATTACCTCTTCACAAATCCAAGCATAGGTATCTTCTTTTGAATTAAGAATAGATACTATCTTTTGCTTAGCCACTTCTTTTGTAGGAGAAATAAATGAAGTTGTAGCAGGAGTTGAATCACTTAATCCTTTATCATCATAAGCTATTGCTTCTATAGTATTATTTCCATTAATTATTGGAACTAATGTTACAGAATTGTTATCAAAGGTTTGATAATCCCCCAAGTTATTAAATTTTGCAGATATATAATTAATCGAACCATCTTCATCAATTCCAGAAAGAGAATATTCTATCTTTCCCATATTGTTAAACTTTCTCATTATTGTTGTATCTGGTTCTTTGTTTGGGTAACAAGAACTAAATAATAAGATAGTTACTCCAGTATAGAAAACAAGTCTAATTCCTTTACCAATTTCATACAAAAGATTTTCTAATCTCACTATTAACCTTATAATAACTACTTTTTATAAATTATGCTCTTAAAAGAATAGAATAAATTTAGGTGATTGAGTACTTTCCGGACCAAAAAAGCTTATAATTAAGCGAAATTAC
>JBBSXF010000019.1:0-7840 GCA_038045905.1 Nanobdellota archaeon | reverse complement strand
CATCCACGAACTAATTTTCGGTTTTGCCTAGGACATATGTCCCTTGGGTATACACTTTCACTATTTTTAATTCAATAATTTGAAAGTCACTTATTAATAATTCAAATTATCTCACCAAATCCAATAAGTCTCCAATGATTATCTACATTTCTTGCTAATCCTAAATTGTCTCCTTTAATAAGAACAATTGGGATGTTTAAAAGAAGTTCAATTTCGTCTTTGCTTACTTTTTCAACTGTTCCTACACTGATAGTTGTTCCAACACTTAACATTAAGAGCTCTTTTGTTTTAAGACTAGCAACTTCTTTATGCTCTGAAATTCCTAAAACTTCTTTGAATAACTGAACTTTAGCTCTTACCTTATAACTTATTGCAGGAAGTTCTCCATTTAATCCAACAATACATCCAGATAAAGAATCTGCTTTTGTTAAGGACGGGTCAAGTTCTGTTTCAATTGAAATGCTTACTCCTGGAACAACTTCTTCAACTATTTGATTTCCTTTATGCAAAGAAAGAATTTTTGTAGTTAATGTTTGATAAGTTTGTTGATTTGCTTTTTTAATGCTTAATCCTGGCTTAATTTCAATTTCATCTCCAACTTTTAATTTTCCTTTTTTAAGAATTCCTCCAAGCACTCCGCCGTATAATTTTTCCAAATGAGTTCCAGGGCGATTGATATCAAAACTTCTTGCTACTAAAAATATTGGTTTTGATTCCAAGTCCCTTTTTGGAATTTCTAAATTGCAGAGTTCTTCAATTAATTTATCAATATTTATTTCTTGCTGTGCGGAAATTGGAATTATAGGGGCATTTTCAGCCATTGTTCCTTTAACAAGATTTTTTATGTCTTTGTAATTTTTCAATGCTTGTTCTTTTGTTACTAAATCTATTTTATTTTGAACAATTATAATATTTTTTATTTTTTTTGCTTGAAGAGCTGTGAAATGTTCTAATGTTTGGGGTTTAATTCCTTCATTCGCAGCAATAACGAGAATTGCAGCATCAATTAATGCTGCTCCTGAAAGCATTGTTGCCATTAGCATTTCATGTCCAGGTGCATCAATAAAGCTGATATATCTTACAGGAGTTCCTTTTCCTTTTGCATTGAAGGAATTACCTTCTTTGGATATAGTCATTTCTGTATAACCTAATTTAATTGTGATTCCTCTTTTCAACTCTTCTGAATGGGTGTCTGGAAATTTTCCAGTAAGCTTTGCTAAAAGTGTTGTTTTTCCGTGGTCAATATGCCCAACAACTCCCACATTCAGTTCTGGCAAATTTTGATTAATCATAAAAATCTGAGAATAAATCAATTAAAAAAGGTTTGGGTTTAGAAAATTTAGTATTATTCTCCGTCTATAGTAAAACTATGGTTCGGGAAAGCAGAGAAATCTCTAATTTCTCTAAGAGTGGCTTTAATTTCTTCAAAATTTGCTTCTTTACCCCTTTTACCATGCAAATCATTAACTAAACCCGCCTTTACATCATAATAATATTTTTGACAATCTGACATAAAAGTATCTATCCCTTCTCCATATTTATTTTTCTCAAGAAAAGCAATAATCTCACTTACGTCTTTGTTAAAAAAATATAAAGTTTCAAGAGGGGCATTTAAGTTTGTTTCTCTTTCCAATTTTTCATATCTTCTTCCAACTTCTTTAAATCTAATATATGTTTTTAACATCCACTTTATTGGTGTTATCAAAGAAGAAAGGTTTCCTCTATCAAAATCCCATCCAATTATATTAACCATTGTTTCTAAATTTTTTCTAGCACTTTCTCCTAAGTTGTTTCCTTTTACTTTTTTCCCTGTTGGAGTTTCTTCTACTAAATTTTCTTCTTTTGGAACATAAGCAAAATCTTTAAATCCTTTTTCTTCTGCATGACACCTATCATAATTTGTTCTGTTACTTCTTGATATTTGACAGGGATAATAAACACGACTTACTTTATTTCGTTCACATGTATTACAATAAGATTTAGTTTTATTTCCCATATTCAAATAGATAATTATTTCTTTAAAAGAATTTATGTTATTAGAAATATAATTTTATTCTTCAGCAGGTTTTGATTCTATTGGGACTTCTTTTTTCTTTTTCCATTCTGGTTCGGGCTTTGGCTGATTTTGGTCTGGGAAAATTTCAGCTAACTTTTTGTTCCCTTCTTTTAAAATCTTCATATTAATTTGGACAATTGCTGGAGAAATTATTTTTCCTCTAACTGTTTTTCTCATTCTCAACCCTTTTGGTTTGAAATTTGAAACTTTCTTTTTTCCTTCTCTTCTTGGACGCTTGTGCATTGCTTTTCCGTAGGTTAATAATACTTTTTTTAATGTACTTCCTTCTACGCTGTCTAAAGAAGTGAAACCAGAACTATCGCTTGTTCCTGTAATCTCAAATTCATAACCTTCTAGATTCGGAGAAACATCTTTTCCATTCATTTTGCTATGAAGTTCTTTTTCTAAAAACTCTTCACTATCTGATTCCAAATGGAAAGTCTTGCCAGATTTTTCTGCTATGTTAACTTTGAATACCATTATAATTTATTGAGAAAGTGGATTTTTAAAGGTTGTGGGAAGGATATTTTGGGTTAGGGGTTTTGTAAATTCTATATGGTTAGTTGTTGATAATAGATTTATAAATATTCAAGAACCATGGTATACTCATGAAAAAAGCTTATATTCTTTTATTTATTGTTCTCATTATGTTAGTTGCTGGATTTTTAATTTACATTAATACAGATTCTTGTAAAAAGATATTAACTTCTGATGAAAGAAATAATTGTTATCAAGATACTGCCTTAAAAAACAAGGATTTGAGCATTTGTGAAAAAATAACAGATTCTACAAAAGATAGTTGTATTTGGAATATTGCAAGAGTAAAAAATGATATTTCTATTTGTGAAACAATTTCTGTTCTTGAAGATAAAGAATGATGTTATCATGAAATAGCACAACTTAATAAAAATCCCGTAATTTGTGATAAAATAATTTCTCAAAATGCAAAAGACAAATGTAATGAATGTCTCAAAGGAGAAAATTCAAGTTGTAATGTTTTTACCCCCTAATTTATTTACTAATCTTTTGAGTTTTTAATAATCAATATTCCTATAAAAAATAAACTGCAGAACAAGGCAATGTTTTTATAGGGTCTTTATTTCCTCTTTATATGAATAATAAGAAAGGAGGGAAATTTATGGGAAAACGAGATAAGTTTGAATTTAACAAACCTCCTAGAATAGTCTTAAAAAAACAAATTAAAGATATTGATAATTCTGTTATGGAAAAAAATATTGAAATTTCAGGAAGAGTTAATCGTGTAACTCAAACTGCGGGACCAACTATTTTTGTTACTTCTGATGGGACAGGTTCATTGCAATTAAAAGGATTTGTTGGGGCTGGGGCAAGAGCTTATCCAGAAATAAATGAAGGGGATGTGATAAAAGCAGTTGTTAAACCCGAGGAATTTAATGGAGAAATTGAAGGAGATATTATTCAAATTGCTAAATTGACAGAATATGAAAAAAAAGAATTTTTAGTTTCAATAGAAAAAATTGAAAAAGAAAGGGCTAAAGTTATTCCACCAAAATTTTTAGTTGAAAGTGTTATTCTTGATAAATTAAAAGATAAATTTATTGAAGCAGCAACTCAAATCAAACTTGCTATAATCCGAGATAGACCAATTATTGTTAGACATCATAATGATACTGACGGATATAGTTCTGGTTTTGCACTTGAAAGAGCGATTCTTCCTTTGATTAAAAAACAGCATAGTTCAGAAAAAGCAGAATGGGAATTTTTTACTCGTGCTCCTTGTGCAGCTCCTTTTTATGAGATAGATGATTCTATAAAAGACACTGCAAACTCACTTAGAAATGTTGCTAAATTTTCTAATAAAATGCCTTTGATAGTCATTGCAGATAATGGTTCTACTCAAGAAGATTTAATGGGGATAAGACAAGCAAAAATTCACGGTGCTGATTTTATTGTGGTTGATCATCATTTTTTTGAAAAAGATGTAATCTCCGATGAAGTTTTAGTTCATATTAATCCTTTTTTGGTTAAAGAAGATGGAAGCAGTTTTTCTGCAGGAATGCTTTGCACAGAACTTGCAAGATTTGTTAATCCTAATGTTCAGAACATTGACCAAATTCCGGCAATGGCGGGGTTAGCAGACAAGATTGATTTGAATAATCCTAAAAGTGTAGAGATGTATTTAAAAATTGCAGAAAAACAAGGATACACCAAAGAATTGCTTTTTGATATTTCTTTAGTTATTGATTATATTTCTTCAAAAGTTCGTTTTATGGAAGTTAGAGAATACATTGAAGTTTTATTTGGAGAACCAAGAAACAAGCAAAAAGAATTGGTTAAACTTCTTGCCCCATTTATTCGTGAATTGGATAAAAAAGGATTGAAAATTGGAAAATCAAATGCTAAAATTGAAAAAATTGGAAATACCAATCTTCAACTTTTATACCTTGAAGAATTTTTCCCTGGCTTTGGATTTTTTCCGAAACCTGGAAGAATTGTAAGCTTAGTTCATGATAATTTGCAAGTAGAAAAGAAAATTACAAATTTAGTTAGTGTTGGAGTAATGGCAACTTCTGCAACAATAAGAGCAACAGACGATTCTAATTTTTCTGTTCATGACTTGATTAAATTTGTAGACGAGAAGCTTCCAGAATCTTTTGTTTCTGGCGGTGGACATAAGAATGCAGGTTCAATTACATTCCTCCCTAATAAGCAAAAGCAAATTGTTGATTTGATTAGGGAATTTGTGGGGAAGAGGAATTAAAGAACTAAGATAATTACCCTTCTACCTTTAAACAAGCAGATAGTTTCCAGTTTAATCTTTTTTGTTCTTCATAATAATGTTTTTTACATAAATAACTCCATCCTTTATTTTTTCTTTTTTTGCCTAAAAAAGGATAGACTTCTGCATAAGCATTATTAGTGCACTGCCCTTGAAAATCACAGCAAGGAACTTCTCTTTTATTTGTTAATTTTTTAAACCTTAATGTAGTTGCCGAAGTCATTCCTCCTTCATTGAGAACTTTAAGTTTACTATTTTTATCATAATATTTTGTTATTATTTTCATAAGAATAAATTAGTTGTTAACTTTTAATTATCTTTCTTGTAACTACCAAATAGAAAAACTTTTTCCTTCTTGGTTATAGAAATCCATATAAAATCTCGTTTATAAATAACAATAATGAAAATAGAGGTCTCAATAGATGTAAGTTCACAAGTTTCTCAATCTTATAAAAGAACAAACACAAAGAATTTTCCTGGGACAGCTATTGGAATGGTAAGTCAAGATAAAAAATACAAATACTCTGTTTTTATGTATAAAGAAGAAATAATTAAATTTGTAGATTTAATTAATAAAGAAGACAAAAAAGTTGCTTTTTGTAAACTTCATTCCTGCTTAATGTATTTATGTTTAGAAAACAATTTAAAGTACATAGACAAGATAAATTATTGCAGAGATTTTAAAGTAAGCACCTTACAAAAAATTCTTTTTGAATTATTTCCTACATTAAAAAAAATAAAAAGAAATTGGGATGGGGGGAGAGGAAATAAATCTATAGCAGATTCCTATGCCAATCATATACGAAAAAATCCAACGCAAGCTAACAGGATATTGACTGCAGAAGATATAAAAAATTTATTGGCGAGGGCACCCATTGGTTAAAATGGTAAGTAGTTAAGTTGATTATAGCTTAAAGTTATATTTGACTATAGCATTAACTCAATAACGATATCCCTACTGCCCCCCCGCTCATGTATTAATATATCTTAATCTATATAAAATTATCTATTTTCCCCATTCAGAATTGGTTTGTCTTTTTAATTCTGCGATTTCTTGCAGAATTTTAATTTCACCTTGAGATAAAAGGTCTTTGTTCTTTTTGAAATTCTTGAATTGCCTTTCACCAATATCCGAGTATAAGAATTTTTTATCTTTGAGTTCTTTTTCAAAATTTGTGCCAGGTATTGAGATTGCAACTTCCATTCCTTCTGTTGCTTCATTTACAGATTGCTTGTCTGCCCGAATATTTTTTATATGTCCCACTTTATTTTCCTGTTCGTCTATAAAATTTATATTAGGAACTAATTTTCCTGCTGAAACTTTAACTCCAAAAATTGCGGGTTTTGTAACACGAAAAACATATTGATGAAGAATTTCCAGTTTGCATAAAGTTGCAAGTTCCATTAATTTTTCTTTTGCTATTTCTTTCTTTTTTTCTAATCTGTATTCTTCTAATCTTTCAATTAATTTGTAAACAACTTCTTCTGTTAAAACTTTAACTTTAGTTTCTTTCAAGAACTCTTTTGCATCTTCATTTACTGAAACATTAAATCCTAAAATTATTGCATCTAATTCATCTATTTCTAAATTTGCTTTTGCAGAAGAGAAATCTGCTTTGTTTATGTTTCCAATTCCAGCTTTTAGAACAGGAATATTGCTTTGTCTTAATAATACTAATAATGCTTCCAAACTTCCCAAAGAATCTGCTTTTGCAATTATTCCGTTATTGCTTGTTTTGATTGTTTCTGTTAATTCTTTTTTGAAAATTTCTTTTACTTTCTCTTTGTCTCCAGTATAAGAAAGGAACGGCATTCCTGGAAGAATATCTATTTTTTCACTAAATTGCATTCTAATTCCTGTTGCTGCTTGGACATTATCTTTTGATTTGAATCTAATGCTCAATGGCTGAATTTCTTCAATGCTTCTCACTCTTGTTATTATCGGATTTCCTTCAATGCTCGCGACTGCTATTTCATGGTTCTTTTCTAATTTCCCATCATACAAAATTGCTTCAACGTATTCATTTGATTTTTCTTTTTTAACTTCTAAAATAACTCCTTTTGCTTCTTCCCCTAATTTTAATCTTTCTGCTAAATATTTCTGGCTTAATCCGCAAAGCATCATCATCAATTCTTGTATTCCTTCTCCTGTTCTTGCAGAGCAAGGAACTAAAGATATTTTTTTTGTGAAGTCAGTTATGTTGTAAAATAAATCTGCGTCAAATCCGTAACTGCTTAAAGCTCCTGCAATTGTCATGTATCTTTCATCAAAAAGAGATTTAACATTCATTGGTTGTGTTTCTATATTCCTCTGGAGGTTTGTCTCTTTACCTTTTTCTGTTCTCCATCCTGAAATGTTATCTATCTTATTTAGTGCAATTAGAAATGGTGTTTTATTAAATTTCAAGATTTGAATTACTTCTGCTGTTTGAGGTTTTATTCCTTCATTTATATCTATTACAAGTATTGCTAAATCAGCTAAACTTCCTCCCCTTTTTCTTAAATTTGTGAATGCTGCGTGTCCTGGAGTGTCAATAAATAAAAATCCAGGAATTTCCAGATTCATTCCTTTTTTTGCAATTAAAGTGCAGGCTTTTTCTATTTGTTCTTTAGGATATAAGGTGAATGATATTTTTTGAGTAATCCCTCCTGCTTCTTGTTCTTGAAGAGAGCTGTCTCTAAAATAATCTAAAATGCTTGTTTTTCCGTGGTCTACGTGCCCACAGATTGTAACTATCGGTTGGCGAATATGCTTGTTTTCCATAAAGTAAGATAGAGAATTGAGTTAAAAAGTTTTGGATTTAACTTTTTATAGAAGAGAAGGTGGTTAAGTTAAGAAAGTAATTCTTTCAAAAGTTGCTCTTGAAGAATATAAAAAAAGAAGGCAACTAAGTCAAAATAGGAAATTTTTCAAAAGTTGCTCTTGAAGAATATAAAAAAAGAAGGCAACTAAAGCGGCAAAGTAAGAACCTATAGCTAAGGACGTAAGTATTTCCCCATATTTTGCTTAAAATTTGTATACCTCA
>JBBSXF010000018.1:2543-6120 GCA_038045905.1 Nanobdellota archaeon | reverse complement strand
TACAGATATTGTTGCAACTAACGGGGCAGGAGAAACCGAAATTCTAAAATTAATAGCAAGTATAGAACAATATTCAGAACATCCATTGGCTCAAGCAATTGTTCAAAGAGCTAAAGAAGAAAATATTAAACTAGAAAATATAAAGAATTTTAAAGCAATTCCCGGACATGGTGTTAAAGGATCTTTAGGAAAGAAAAAATTAGTTGTTGGAAAACCAGAATATATTAAAAAAATTTCTAATCTAGAGAAATATACTAAAACTATTTCTCAACTAGAAGAAGATGGAAAAACAGTAATTGTTGGAGTGTTGGACAAAAAAGTTTTAGGATTTATAGCAATTGCTGATACTCCTAGAAAAGATTCTATCCTTGCGGTAAAAGCATTGCAAAAAAATAATATTTTCGTATATATGCTCACAGGGGATAATAAAAGAACAGCAAATGCAATTGCAAAGCAAATTGGAGTTAATCACGTTATAGCAGAAGTATTACCTCAAGATAAAGCGGATAAAATAAAAGAATTGCAGAAAAAGGGAAAAGTTGCAATGGTTGGAGACGGAATTAATGATGCACCAGCATTAGCACAAGCAGATATTGGAATAGCTATAGGAAGTGGAACAGATGTTGCAATGGAAACAGGAAATGTTGTTTTGATGAACAACAATACTATGGATGTTGTAAGAGCAATAAAATTAAGCAGAATAACAATAAAGAAAATAAAACAAAATATGTTTTGGGCTTTGTTCTACAACTCTTTAGGAATCCCAATTGCTGCAGGACTTTTATATCCAATTACAGGTTGGTTGTTAAGTCCAATCATTGCTGGAGGAGCAATGGCATTAAGTTCAGTTAGCGTTGTATTAAATACATTAATGATGAAAAGAAAAGAGTTTTAACGAGTAAAACATATAAACTATTAATCATTTAAATTCAAAGGAGGTTAAAAAGAGATGAAACAAAATTTAGGAAAGCTTGACAGAGTCTTAAGATTTGCACTTGCATTTTGGTGGCTTGGTCCATGGAAACCTATATTTAGTTTTGAATGGGTTAATTGGATTATCTTCGCAATAGGAATAATCGCTCTTATTGAAAGTTTCACCGGAGGGTGTTGGTTGCATACTGCATTCAAGATAAATAATAAGAATCAATAAGAATGAAAGGAGGAAAAAAATGAAAAGAATTTATTTAATTTTATATGTAATAGTTTTTATTAGTTTTGCATCTGCTCAAACTTACCAATATGGAATGATGAATAATGATGGAACTTTTTATCCAGCAAATCAATATAGTGTAGGAATGATGGGGATGATGTATGGAAATTATGGGGTGGGACTTGGAGTTCTATCTTGGGTATTTTCATTGGTTACAATCGGTTTGATTATTGCTGCAATTTACTGGTTAGTTAAGTCTGCAAACAAAAAAAGATAATTTTTATAACGATTGAAGTGAAGCGAATAATATGTTAAAAGGAAAAATGCATCATCATGAAGGAATAAAATCTACTGCACATAGTTCTGAACATATTTCTAAAATGAATATGCCAGAACATCATAATCATGATACAATGGAGCATGACCACGAAGATAATCAACACGAAGGACATTCTGTAAAAGAGTTTAAAGATAAATTTTTTATATCCTTGATTATCACTCTTCCCATACTTCTTCTTTCTCCAGTAATGCAAGGCTTATTGAATATTTCATTTAATATTCTTGGAAGCAAAATAATTCTATCCATCCTAGCTTCGATAGTTGTAATTTATGGTGGAATGCCATTTTTTGTAGGAGCAATTAGAGAATTGAAGAGTAAAAATTTTGGAATGATGACTTTAGTTGCTTTCGCCGTTTTATCTGGTTATTTATACAGTCTTGCAGCAACTTTTCTTTTTGAAGCTCCTGATTTTTATTGGGAAATCTCAACATTAGTTGTTTTTTTATTATTCGGGCATTGGATGGAAATGAAAGCAGTTACTGGAGCAACAGGAGCTTTGGGAGAATTAGCAAAATTAATTCCTAAACAAGCAAATGTTCTAAGAGGAAATGAAATTGTGCAAGTTAATACTAACGAATTAAAAATTGGGGATATATTTTTAGTTAAACCGGGAGAAAAAATACCTATTGATGGAATAGTTATCGAGGGGGAAACAAATGTTAACGAATCAATGATTACAGGAGAATCAAAACCAATTCTTAAAATAAAAAATGATTTAGTTGTGGGGGGAAGCATTAATTTCGACGGAAGCATAAAAGTTAAAGTAACAAAAACAGGAAAAGATACAATTCTTAATCAAATTGTTGAATTGGTAAAACAAGCACAATCTTCAAAACCAAAAACTCAAAGAATTGCTGATAAAGCTGCCAATTATTTAACCATTTCAGCAATAGCAGTAGGAATTATTGCATTTTTCTATTGGATATTCATCGGAAATCAAACATTGGTTTTTGCGTTGACGATTGCTATAACTGTGATTGTAATAGCCTGTCCTCATGCTTTGGGATTAGCCATCCCAGTTGTAACAACAATTTCAACAACGATTGCAGCAAAAAATGGAATGTTAATCAAAGACATGTCTGCTATGGAGATTGCAGAAAAAATTGATTATATTTTATTTGACAAAACAGGAACTTTAACTAAAGGAGTATTTGAAGTAACAGATATTATTGGGGATAAAAAAACCTTGGAATATGCTTCTTCTATTGAGCTTCATTCTGAACATGTAATTGCAAAAGGAATAATTCAAAAAGCAAAAGAGATGAAAATTAAAACTCCAGAAATAAAAAATTTTAAGGCAATTCCTGGAAAGGGTGCTGTGGGGAGATTTATTAATAATAATCTTTATGCAGGGAATCTTGAATTGATTAAACAATTTAATTTAGAGAATAATTTTAAAAAAGAAGCAGAAGAATTAGCATCTAAAGGAAAAACAGTTGTTTATGTTGCATATAAAACAAAGGTTATTGGAATTATTGCCCTATCTGATGTTATAAGAGAAGAAGCAATTGAAACAATAGTCCTATTAAAACAGATGGGAATAAAAACTGCGATGTTAACAGGAGATAATAATCAAACTGCAAAATATGTTGCTGACGAACTTGGAATTAATGAGTATTTTGCAAATGTTTTGCCAGAAGATAAAGTAAAAAAAGTAAAAGAATTACAGAAAAAAGGAAAAGTTGCAATGGTTGGAGACGGAATTAACGACGCACCGGCTCTTACTCAAGCAGATATTGGAATAGCTATAGGTGCAGGAACAGAAGTTGCAATTCAATCCGCAGAAGTTATACTTGTAAAAGATAATCCTTTGGAAGTTGTTAAATTGATTAGATTAAGTAAAGAAACAAAAAATAAAATGAGGCAAAATTTGTGGTGGGCAGCAGGTTATAATATTTTCACAATTCCAATAGCTGCGGGAGTTCTTTATCCGATAGGAATATCTCTAAGACCAGAATTTGGTGCTTTAATTATGGCAGCGTCTTCAATGATTGTTGTAGGAAATTCTTTGTTGTTAAAAAAATTCAAGTAGGAAAAACTTAAAACTATTCTTTCTATTCTCTTTTCATGACTGCAAATATCGAATC
>JBBSXF010000018.1:0-2533 GCA_038045905.1 Nanobdellota archaeon | reverse complement strand
CTTTATCAAAGATAAAACTAAGCAAGAAAAATAAAATCTTAGTTGCACTTTCTGGGGGAAAAGATTCAACAGTTACTGCTTATCTTCTTAAGAAATTTGGATATAACATTGAAGGATTTCATATTGATTTAGGAATGGGAGATTATAGCAAAAAATGTTTAAATGCAGTAAAAGAACTCTGCAAACAGCTTGATATTAAACTTCATATTTATGACATAAAAAAAGAAATGGGAAATTCAATGTGTTATATAAGAACAGCAATTCAAACTAATCAAGGAAAAGGATTGAAAAATTGTGCAATTTGCGGAGTAATCAAAAAATGGGTTATGAATCGTGAAGCAAGAAAATTAAAATTTGATAAAATTGCAACAGGGCACAATCTCGACGATGAAACTCAAACTTTTTTAATGAATATATTTAAGGGAAGTCCTCAATTAAGTGCAAATTTAGGAGCAATAACAAAAAATGTGAAAAATGCAAAGTTCATTACAAGAATAAAACCATTATTTTATACCGCAGAAGATGATATAAGAGAATACTCAAAAAAAATGAAACTTCCAGTTGTTTATGAACATTGTCCATGTGCTTTAGATTCTTATAGAATACAAATGAGAAAATTTGTAAGCACATTAACAACAAAAGAAAAAGAAAATATAATTAAAAACTTTGAAAAGCTTTCTCCAAATATTCAAAAATTAAAATCCTATGAAAAATTGAATTTTTGTGAAGCTTGTGGAGAACCGAGCAGAAATAATCTTTGTAGAATGTGTCAGTTGTTAAAGAAATAATTAATAATAACAACTAAAAGTAAGCAAAATTTATAAAGAAAAAAACTATCTAATTATTATGTCACAACAAGTATCTTTAGACAAAAACTATGATTTTTTCCTTGAAACAGATTTGGATAACTATAAAGGAGAATGGGTTATTATTTGTGATGATAAAATAATCTCACATGGAAATAATCTTAAGGAGATAGTTGGAGAGGCAAAAAAGAAATGTATAAATAAAAAATTTTTAATAACAAGAGTGCCCTCTGAAGAAACTATGATTTTCTAAGATGACCCTCACTTTTAAATATAAAGAAATTCCTCGTTCAAATCCAACTCATTCTGTAAGTCCATCTATTCCAATTACAATTTCTGGTAATGGAGGTAAATACGAATTTATGGTTTTATTGGATTCCGGGGCAGATGTTTCCGCTATTCCTCAACATATGGCAGAATTATTAGGATTAGATTTAAATCATGAAAAAGAGGAAGCATTTGGAATTGGGGGGAAAGTTCCAGCGGTCTCTACTTACATGAACATATTAATTAGTAAGCATCACGAGAGATATGAATTTAAAATTCCTGTAAAAATAATTATGGGTGATTCTGACTTTCCGCCATTAATTGGAAGAGCAGTATTCTTTGATAAATTTGATATCACTTTTAGTCAATCAGATAAAAGAATCTTCTTAAAATATAAAGGGAAAGATTAATTCATCTTTTCGACCATGTTAGGTTCTTTTTCATTTTTCTTTCCGTATTTCTATGCAGAATCTGTCAATTGGCTAAAATAGAACTAAACTTATGCAAACTAATCTGTAATTAACATACAATCCATTAAGCGTCATCAACTCACTCGCTAAGGGGTTTATCATATTAACTAACTAAACAGAAATAATTATCTCTTTCTCTTTCTTGCCTTAGATTTCCTTGCTTTAGGAAATTTCATCTTTGAAAATACAAAAATATAAAGAATTTCTAAAATTCCAACTGTATTAAATAATGCTAAAAGAACAAACCAGACAGGAGAATTATTTCTTGCAGATTTCCATAATGCAATCATTTTCCATGCGATAGTCCAAATTAAAATAATTGCTAACATCCATATAGAGATACCCAATTGTTGTGTCATTAAAGTGAGATAATCTTCCATAATATATATTAGAGAATATTCTTTAAAAATATTATCCGACATGTTCAAAAATTGCATTAGAAAGTTTTATATAATCCTTACTTTTCTTACTTCTAAGAAAGATGAAAGATGAATTAAGAGATATAAGAACTGCAACAATTAGTCAAAAAGGACAAATTTGTATTCCCAATATAGCAAGAAATCTAGCTGGATTTAAAGAAGGAACAAAAATAAGTGTTTCGGTTTATTCAGACAGGATAGAATTAAAACCATTAAAAAATGAAAAAATGAAAGATTCTTTATTTTGTATGTTAGCAAGTGAAGAAGCATTGGCTAAAAATTGGTTATCTAAAGAGGATGAAGAAGCATGGAAAAATTTGTAAAGGGAGATGTTGTTGTTTTACCTTTCCCATATACTGATCTTTCAATTGCAAAAAAAAGACCTGCTGTTGTTATTGCTAATCTAAAAGGAGAGAATATTATTTTAGCTCAGATTACTACAAATCAACGAAAAGATGAAGATATACTTAGTTTAACAAAAAAAGATTTTGCATCTGGTTCTTTAAATTATGATAGTTTTGGTGATTGAGTACTTTCCGGACCAAAAAAGCTTATAATTAAGCGAAATTAC
>JBBSXF010000017.1:0-4851 GCA_038045905.1 Nanobdellota archaeon | reverse complement strand
TAAAGCAAATTTAGAGATAATACCAGTAATGTTGCCCTAATCATGCAACACAGCTATATGTTGAAAACATTTATAAAAAGCAAAAGATTTAATTGATTACAAAAAGATGGCTGAAAAAATTGTGAGTAGAACAAAAAAAGTATTTACTGGAAGTTATAGCATTCTTGTAGTTTTATTATTGCTGGGGCTTATTCCTGGGCTTATATATTACTTAGCAAAACAGGGAGAAGAAAAGTATAAAGGTCAGGCTGAAAAAGAAAAAATAGATGACAAAAGCGAGGGACTTGGAATTTCTGGATTTACATTAGGAGTATTAGGAATTGTATTCTCTGGTTGGGTTGGATTAATATTATCTGTGATTGGATTTGTATTTTGTTTTGTTCAACAAAAAAAGTATAAGACGAAATTAGGAAAGATTGGAATAATTTTAAGCATAGTTGGATTTGTATTAAGCATAGTTATAATCGTTTTATATGCTAGTGTTCTTGCTCCATTATTAAATAAAACTTCTTTGGCTTAAAATGAGAAGCGATAATTCTCGTGGGCAAATGGAAATGTCTGTAGGGACAATAGTTACAATTGTATTATTAGTTACTTTATTAATTCTCGGAGTTGTCTTAATAAAAAATATTTTTACTGTTGCAAAAGGGACAGTTGATTTAACAGAGCAACAAATGAGAAATGAGATAAACAAATTATTTGCAGATGATAAAGAAGTCGTTATTTTTCCTGGAACAAGACTTGTTGAAATAAAGCAAGGAACAAGTGACGGGGTTTTACTTGGAATAAAAAATTTAGGAAATGACAAAGATGAGTATAGTTATTCTACTCGAGCAGAAATTGGAAAAAATTGTCCAAGCAGTTTTACTGAACAAAAAGCAATGGATTTAATTATTTTGGGAGAAACAGGAGATAAAATTATTTTAGAGTCTGGAGGAGATACTTATAAAAGAATTAGTTTTGAAATCCCTGTCTCAACTCCTTTATGTACAATAGGATATAGTGTTGCCGTAACTTCACAGAATGAAAGAAATTTTGATGAATCTTTTGAGATACATATCAAGGCAAAATAAATTTAAAGTAAGTATTTCTTAGTTGATAATGCCATTGAAATTATACAACACATTAACAAGAAAAGAAGAATCTTTTAAACCTATTGAAAAGGAACACGTTGGGATGTATAGTTGTGGTCCAACTGTTTATTGGTATCAGCACATTGGTAATTTAAAAACGTATATTTTTGCAGATGTTCTAAAAAGGGTTCTTGCTTACAATGGATACAAAGTTAATCAAGTGATGAATATAACAGATGTAGGACATTTAACAAGCGATGCTGATGAAGGAGAAGACAAAATGGAAAAAGCAGCAACGAAAGAAGGAAAAAATGCAAAAGATATAGCTAATTATTACTGGAGAATTTTTAAAGAGGATTTTAAAAAATTAAATATTCAAGAACCAAATATTTGGACAAAGGCAACAGAACATATTAAAGAGCAAATAGCATTAATTAAAAAATTAGAAGAAAAGGGATACACTTATAAAACAGAAGATGGAATTTATTTTGATACTTCTAAATTTAAAAATTATGGCAAACTTGCAAAATTAGATATTGAGGGACTTAAAGCTGGAAAAAGAGTTGAAGTTAGAGATAAAAAAAATAAAACTGATTTTGCATTATGGAAATTTTCTGAAAAACCGGGAGTGAGGCAACAAGAATGGAATTCTCCCTGGGGGATTGGATTTCCTGGATGGCATATTGAATGTTCTGCAATGAGCATGAAATATTTGGGAGAAACTTTTGATATACACACTGGGGGAATTGACCATATTCCAATTCATCATACAAATGAAATTGCCCAAAGTGAATCTGCGACAGGGAAAAAATTTGTTAATTACTGGCTTCATGGTGCTTTCTTAACATTTAAAGGAGAAAAAGTGAGCAAAAGCAAAGGAGGATTATTTACTATTTCAGAATTGGAAAAAGAAGGATTTAATCCTATGTCATTTAGATATATGTGCCTTACTACTCATTATAGAAAATCTTTAAATTTTTCACTTGAACTCTTAAAAACCGCACAAAATTCTTATGAAAGATTAGTAAATATTATTTCTAGCATAAAAAACAGCAGTAAGAAAAAAAATCAAAAGAATATTGAAAAGGCAAAAGAGCAATTTTTAGAAATAGTAAATAGAGATATGAATATGCCAAAAGCTCTTTCATTTATGTGGGAAATTTTAAGAGAAGATAAGCTAAATGATTCAGAAAAGTATGAACTTGCTTTAGACTTCAATAGGATATTTGGATTAGACCTAGAAAATGAAGAAATAGAAGTTCCTTCTGAAATAAAGAAATTAGTGAAAGAAAGAGAGGAAATGAGAAAAAAGAAAAATTGGGAAGAGTCAGACAATATACGAAGAAGAATTGAAAAAGCAGGATATTCTATTGATGATACTGGCGAAAGAACAAGGATTAAGAAAAATTCTTAAAACTTAAAATATAAAAACTCTTTTTAACAATTTATTCTAAGAGGCGAAGATGAAAGATAAAAAACTTGATTTTGTAAATTTAAAATATCATCCCATGGGGAGAGATTTGGTCTGCTTGTTCAAAATATCCCCCAACAAAATGTCTATGGAAAAAGCAGCGAATACTGTTGCTCTTGAATCAAGCACTGGGACATGGACAAAGGTTGCAAATCAAAAATATGTTGAAAAATTAAGAGCTAAAGTTTTTTCCATTAAAGGACATTATATAAAAATTGCATATCCTGAACCTCTTTTTGAAAAAGATAATGCTCCCAACATTTTATCTTCTATTGCTGGAAATATTTTTGGAATGAAAGCAGTTAAAACAATCAGATTAGAAGATGTTTCTTTTCCTAAGAAAATCCTCGACGGATTTAAGGGACCAAAACATGGGATTGAGGGAATAAGAAAAATGATGAAAATTCCAAATCGTCCGTTAGTTGGAACAATTATAAAACCAAAATTAGGATTGAACACAGAACATCATAGTCAAAGTGCTTATGAATCTTGGAAAGGAGGATGTGATATTGTAAAAGATGATGAGAATCTTTCTTCTCAAAAATTTAACACATTTGAAAATAGATTAACAAAAACATTAGAGATGGCTGATAAAGCAGAAGATGAAACAGGAGAGAAAAAGGCATATCTCGTGAATATAACTGCAGAAACAAAAGAGATGATTAAGAGAGCACAACTTGTAGAAAATCAAGGAGGAAAATTTGTCATGATAGATATTCTTACTGCTGGTTGGGCAGCATTGCAAACATTAAGAGAAGCAAATTTTAAAATGGCAATTCATGCACACAGAGCAATGCACGCCGCATTTGATAGAAATCCAAATCAGGGAATGAACATGATGGTTATTGCAGATTTTGCTAGATTAATTGGAGTAGATACTTTGCATATTGGAACAGGCATTGGAAAGTTAGAGGGGGATGTGAAAAATATTGAAGCGTTGCAAGAAGAGATAGAAAAAATGAAAATTGCAGAAACAAAAACTCAACTTGAGCAGAAATGGGGAAAAATAAAACCTGTTCTTGGAGTTTCATCTGGCGGATTACACCCTCGTTATGTTCCCTTTTTAATCAATCATTTAGGAAAAGATTTAGTTATACAAGCTGGCGGTGGAATTCACGGACATCCTTTTGGAACAGAAGCAGGAGCAAGGGCAATGAGACAGGCAGTAAATGCGACAATCAACAAAATTTCTTTAAATGAATATGCAAAAACGCATGTTGAATTAGAAGTAGCATTGAAGACTTGGAAAAAATAGTATAAGATAATTTTATTCTATTTTTAAGTAAATGGACTTTGATAAGATACTGTATACTAATCATCGTTTCCATTATTAACTAAATATTTCACTAATCCCAGTATCTTATCTCTCCCCAATTCCAAATTTATCTCCGCCATTTCTGCTGGGGTTTTTTCATTCAATTCTTGATTTGGATTTACAAAATTGTGAATTGTTCTTCTTAAATTCATAAAACATTTTGCATCATCAAAACTTTTGAAGCCACTTCGGATTGCTTTTATTCTATCAGCAATCTTTCCATTATATCTTTCAATTGGATTATTGTTATGTTCTAAATTATATTTTTTGCATGCAATAGGAACTCCGAATTGCAAAATTGCAATTCGGTAGAATAATTTGTTAAATGCATTTTTGTAATTTTCAAACCCATCACAAACAAAAATTATTCTATTATCTATATTTCCTTTGCAATATCTCTGGAGATAATATTCTCTTAATATTTGTGCATAGCATGTTGTTTTTATCTGCGATAAAAACCTTACACAATTAATTTTATCTCTTTTCTCGACGAAGAGATGGGCAGTTATGTATTTTGTTTTATTATCAATGCAATTTAAATCATAGCAATGTTTCGTTTTAACTTTAATATATTTCTCATCAAAGTGCTGTCTTCCTTTTAATTTTGGCTTAACAATTTCATTTACCCTATTTTAAAAAAACAGAATATTTTTTGGTCCAGTTGCTTATTGTTTTTCTTGTAACTTTTACACCATCATGTTGCCATAAATGATTCTGTACTTGAGATAATGATAAACCATCATTATGCATATGGATTGCTCTTGAGATAATTTTTTTATTGTGCCTCATTCTTTCAAATCCATCTTTTTGGATAAAAGTTAAATTGCATTTCTTGCAAAGATAAAGTTGCTTTGTTACAAGTTTATTATGCCTCTTACCTCTTTTCACAATATCTTTACTTTTGCATTTAGGACATTCCATTTTTAATACCTCCTTGCAAAATCAAGGAGATATTTGTATATAAATCTGTCTCACGTTAAATATACAGTATC
>JBBSXF010000016.1:0-4044 GCA_038045905.1 Nanobdellota archaeon | reverse complement strand
CGTCGTAGTTTAGATAATTTTTAAGCCTTTTTAGTCCGAAAAGTACTCAATCACCTATTTTTAATTAATATTCACCCATTTCGTCTGCAAATCTACTAGAAGAAGATTTATTGTGATTCTTGCTATTTGAAGCAATCACGTCGTCTATTCTTAAAATCATGCATGCTACTTCACTTGCAGAGTTAATTGCCTGAGATTTTATTTTGAAAGGTTCTATTATTCTCGCTTCAAGAACATTTTCAATTTTGTTATTAAATAAATTTAATCCAACATTTCTTTCTCCTGCGTCGTGCTTTGATTTCAATTCTGTGAGGACATCTATCGGGTCAAGTCCTGCATTTTCTGCCAATGTTATTGGTATGAATTCCAAAGCAGATGCAAATTCTTCAACTGCAAATTGTTCACGCCCGCTAAGAGACTGGCCAAAAAGCCTAAGTCTCCTGGCGAGTTCTATATCAATAGCTCCTCCCCCAGGTACAACCAATTTGGTTTTTAGCGAAGATAAAACAACTCCTAATCCATCTTTAAGTGCTCTTTCTATTTCATCTATTAAATGGCTTGTTCCGCCATGAATTAAAATTGTAACTGCTTTTGGATTTCTGCATCCTTTAACATAAGTGAATGAATCATCTCCATGTTTCACTTCTTCAACAAGTTCTGCTTCTCCTATTTCCACAGAAGACATTTCGTTAATATTGCTTACAATTTTTCCGCCAGTTGCCTTAGCTAATTTTTCCATATCACTTTTAGCAACTCTTCTGCAAACATAAATTCCTGCTTTTGAGAATAAATATTGAGCAAAATCATCTACTCCTTTTTGACAGAAAACAACATTGGCGTTTGTTGCTCTTACTTTTCCAACCATTTCTTTGATTAATCTTTCTTCTTGATTCAAGAAACCTTGCAACTGGTCTGGAGAAGAAATTGAAATCTTTGTATCAATATCTGGATTTTTTAATTCCAATGCAAAATCCACCAAAGCTATTTTAGCATTATTTACAACAGAAGGCATGTCGCTTGAAATTTTTTCTTTGTCTAAAACAATTCCTGCAATTAATTCTGTGTCTGCCATTCCTTCTCCTTTTGATTTTTCTATTTTAATATCGGTTAAATCAACTTTTCCATTAGTTTGAATTTGTTTTATTGCCTTGACGACAATATCTGCGAATTTTTCTTTTGAACTCTCTGCTCCTTTGCCTGTCATTGCTGTCATTGCTACCTGCCTTAAAAGATTGTCATCATCTGGACTTATTCTTAAAGCTATTTCGTTTAGAATTTCTTGACACTTCTCTGCTGCAATCTTGTATCCTTTTGCAATTATTGTTGGATGAATTTTTTGGTCCAATAACTTTTCGGCATTTTCTAACAATTTTCCTGCAATCATAACAACAGTAGTTGTTCCGTCTCCAACTTCAGAATCTTGTGTTCTTGCTATGTCAACCATCATTTTTGCTGCAGGATGCTCTATTTGCATTTCTTCAAGAATTGTAACTCCGTCATTTGTAACTGTTATTTCATTTGTAGGGGAAACAAGCATTTTATCCATTCCTTTTGGACCAAGAGTCGTTTTAATCATTTCAGCAACCATTCTCGCTGCAAGAATATTATTCCTTTGTGCATCTTTGCCCATTATTCTTTGAATATCTTCAGGCATTAGAACCATTGGCTTGTCTGTCATGAATATCTATCTAAATATTGATTTTTAAGCATTGTTGTAATTATTGGAATAATAGCAAATTCCCTTTTTCTTAATAATATTTATAAGGAATTAGCACCTTTATTTTAAATGAAAAACATCCTTGTTGCAGATGTTATGACAAGAGAAGTAGTTACTGTTCCTCCGAGTGCTAATTTATTTGATTGTGCAAAAACAATGGTAAAAAAGAATGTTACAAGCGTGATTATTGCGGACAGGCAAAAACTTGTTGGATTTATTTCTCAAACAGACATTTTGTGGGCAATAACAAAAAAAGCAAGCATAGACTTATCAAAGATAAGGGCAATAGATATTTCTCCAAAAAAAATAGCAGTAATTAGTCCTAAAAATACCATAAAAGAAGTTATTGCAAAAATGAATACTTTAAAATTTGAAAGATTGCCTGTTGTTCACGAGAATAAACTTGTTGGAGTTATAACCGCAAAAGATGTTCTGAATGTTCATCCTGAAGTATATCCGGAATTAGAAGAATTCGCGAGGATAAGAGAAGAATCTGAAAAATTGGGTAGGGTAAAAAAAGCAGACATCAAAATAAGAGAGGGAATATGCGAAGAGTGCGGACACGAAGGCATTTTGTTTAGAATGAATGGTATGCTGGTATGCGAGTCATGCAAAGATGAAGTTTAAATGTTCTTTAGTTAAGTATTTAAATTAAATTTCCTATTTTATAGAAACAAAAAATGGCAGAAAAAGACAAATTATTTTCAAACAAGCTGAAGTATGATGGAATTTTTCATTTTGAAAAATTTTATAATTTTTTGTATAAATGGATATCGGAAGAGACTGGGTTGATGATTCTTGAAAAAAAATACAAGGAAAAATTAAGTGGAGATTCAAAAAATCTTGAAATTGAATGGGTAGGAACAAAAGAAATAACTGATTATTTTAAATTTGAAATGGAAGTTGCTTTCCTAGTGATTGGATTAACAAACATTGAAATCACCGAGGGAAACAAGAAAATAAAAACAAATAAAGGAAGTGTGGAAATTACAATCAAAGGAAATCTTCTTAGAGATTACAAGGGAAAGTTTGAAAAAACTGCATTTGAAAAGTTTTTAAGAGGGATTTATGAAAAAATGGTAATCTATGCAAGAGTGGACCAAATGCAAGAAAAAATAATTAAAGACAGCGATGAAGTTTTAGGACAAGCAAAAGCATATCTTGATTTAGAGGGCAAGAGATAAAAACGGGAAGTCCTTACAATTTCCACTTTAGGAAAAAGATGTCAAGAGATAATCTAACAGAAAAGAATAGGAAATTCTTTCAATTTAATTTTTTTAACAAAAAAAATCAACAGAAATGTTTAAATACATTTTATTCTAATTTTGTATATGAAAGTGGTGATTTTATTAATGAGTTTATTACTTTTGGTTAGTATGCCGATTATTTCTGCAGTAAATTTACAAGTTGAACAGATGTCCGATGATGTTGCAATGATAAAGGGAGTTGATATGCCTGCTATTTTTGATTTGAAAATAAAAAATCTTGGCGGAGGAGAAAATTTTATTTTCTATAGTTTTTTTGGTTCTGACATTTTCCCAAAAGGAACTGTCTTAATAAATGGCGGTGAAACAAAAGATGTTCAAGTTGGAGTATATCCACGTGATGATTTAAAACAAGAAGGAAGAATGAAATTTGATATTTTTATAAAAGGCGTTAGCGAAGAGATAAATTATCCTTTGATGCTAAATGTTGTAACATTAAATCAAGCTTTTGAAATTGGTGCAGAAGAGTTTAAACCAGATTCAAATAATGTTTCTGTTTACATAAAAAATTTGTTGAATTTTAATTTCAATAGTTTAGATGGCAACTTTAAATCTTCTTTCTTTAATTTTGAAAAGAAATTTTCTTTAGAACCTTATCAAAAAAAGAGCTTTGAAATTAATCTGAATAAGGAAGAATTTAGAGAATTGATGGCTGGATTGTATAATGTCGACGCAGAAATTACTGCTGGAAAGGAAAAGACAGACGTTAGCGGAATTATGAAATTTTCTGAAAAAGACATTGTAACAAGTTCACAAGATGAATATGGAGTTATTATCCACACAAGAAAAATACTAAAGTCTAATGAAGGAAATGTCGTATCTACTTCTTCAACAGTGCTAAAGAAAAATATTGTTTCAAGACTTTTTACTACATTTAGCCCAGAACCAAATATGGTTGAAAGAAAAGGAATAAGTGTTTATTATACTTGGGCAAAAGAAATGAAACCTGGGGAAAAACTTGAAATTGTAATAAAAACAAATTGGCTTTTGCCCTTGCTTGCGGTGCTGTTGATTGTTGCGATAGTCATTTTAACAAAACAATTTTCTAGAACTAGCTTGAAC
>JBBSXF010000015.1:0-8653 GCA_038045905.1 Nanobdellota archaeon | reverse complement strand
TGTCTCGAGAATAATTATTTTTCGGTTTTGAAAAATCAAACTCCGGACAAAGCCTTAAAACGTTTTAACCTTTATTCCTTTGTAGGTTTTTGGAATTTTTTTCATAATTGAAGGATTACTATATCTCTGGTTTCTATCATTAATAATAACTTCAAGAAATTTTATTTTGTGTTTTTTATCTCGGATAATCCCCGTAGACATATTTTGTAGACCTTTTTTTACTAAACTTTTTGTAAATGATTTATGTATTTTGTCTTGAATTTCTTCTATATTTTTATATTCCATTTTTGAGACTAGTTCTTTAAATTTAAATATTTGTGGCACTCCTCATAAATTAAATAAAACATGGCCCTACCAAGGATCGAACTTGGGTCTTGTCCATCTTGATGTTTACATCACTCCTTTGAAGGAAGGTGATTGTCAGGGAAACTTGGTTCCTTACAACGTCAAGGACATAGTCTGCCATTAGCTTATAGGGCCGTATAATTTTCACATAAAAGAGATATTTAAATTTATTTGCATTTTAATTTTCACGAGGATAAACAAGAAAATTATTCTCCTAATTCCTAATAAGATTTATATACATAATTCCCATTATTTTCTCATGCAGAATAAAGGAGATGAAACCCAGAATGTTTTCCAATCTGATTTTTTTTCTATGAAAAGTCATAGAGGGCAGGTTACTATTTTTATTATAATTGCAATACTAATTGTAGCAGGAGTTGCAGGAGTTTTGCTTCTTAAACCAAATTTATTTGCACCACAAATTCCAGTTAGCATTCAACCAGTTTACAAAACTTTTTTGTCATGCATAGAAGATAAAGCTTTAACTGGAATTGATTTATTAGAAAGCCAAGCAGGATATATTGAACTTCCTGTGGCTGAACTAGGTTCTCCTTATATTCCCTTTTCATCTCAATTAAATTTTTTAGGAAATCCAATTCCTTATTGGTATTATGTTTCTGGAAATAATATTCAGAAAGAGCAAATTCCGTCTAAAATAGAAATGGGAGCAAGTTTAGGAAAATTTATTGAAGAAAAAATAAGAGAATGCAATTTTAACAGTTATTATCAGGAAGGATTTGAAATAATGCAAGATGAGCCAACTGCTGTTGTCAGCATAGGAAATGATAATGTTCTTGTGAATTTGAATATGAACATGCAAATAAATAAGGGAACAGATAGTGTTTCTGTTAAAAATCACGAAGTAGCTGTCAAATCAAATCTTGGAATGCTTTATGATTCTGCAAAAAGTGTTTATGAAAAAGAACAAAAAGAAATGTTTTTGGAAAATTATGGAATTGACACTTTAAGACTTTATGCTCCTGTTGATGGGGTGGAATTAACTTGCAGTCCAAAGATTTGGAATACTTATGATATTTTTACTTCTTTGCAAGATGCTATTGAAATGAATACTCTTGCATTAAACACACAAACTCCGTCGACAAAAGATGGAAAATATTTTTCTGTTTCAGGAATAAATGCAGATGTGAGATTTATTAATTCTAAAAGTTGGCCAACTAGCTTTGAAGTTCTTCCTTCTGACAATTCCATTTTAATCGCTAATCCGGTCGGCAATCAGCAAGGGCTAGGAATAATTGGATTCTGCTATGTTCCTTACCATTTTGTTTATAATGTAAATTACCCCGTTTTAGTTCAAGCCTACAAAGGAAATGAAGTTTTCCAATTTCCTATTGCTGTTGTGATTAAAGGAAACAAGCCGAGAATTGCTTTAGATTCTTCAGCTTCTAAAGAAACAACTTTAGAATTATGTCCATACAAAAATACTCCAACAACTGTAACAGTTAGAGATACAAATTCCAATCCATTAGACGCAGATGTTTCATATGAGTGCTTTGGAGAGAGTTGTTATATTGGAAAAACTTCTTCTGGGACATTAACAGAAGACTTTCCACAATGTGTTAATGGATTTGTTACAACAAAAGCAAGCGGATTTGTAAATTCTAGACAACAATATTCTACAACAAGTTCTGGAAGCATAGATATTGCTATGCAAAAACTTTACAACAAAAATATTAAATTAAAATTAGGTGGAGCAGACTATAATGGAAAAGCATTAATTTACTTTGTTTCTGAATCAAATTCCCAAATAGTTTCTTATCCGGAACAAAATAAAGTGAATTTAAGTGAGGGAGATTATGGAATTTCAGTTTATGTTTACAAAGATTCTTCTATACGACTAACAGAATCTGTTAGTGAAGAATGCGTTGATGTTCCAAGTGCAGGAATTGGAGGAATATTTGGATTCAAGGATAAAAATTGCTTTGATGTTAAAGTCCCTTCACAAATAATTTCTAATGTTTTAAGCGGGGGAGGAAAAGTAGATTATTCTATCTCTGAAGATAATTTAAAAAATTCAAATTCAATTGAAATAAATAGTGATGATTTGGGAGTGCCAACAACAATGGAACAGCTTCAAAATAATTACCTGCTTTTTGACAATAATGAATTGGAGGTTAACTTTAAATGAGATTCACTAAAAATTTGGTTTATGGATTATTTTTTGTATTTGCAATTTTTTTAACAGCGAATGTTTCTGCGGATGTTTTTAGTGCTAATCTTATCCCTCAATCTGGAATATCGCAAAATTTTAGTGATACAATGTGTCAAGAAGGGCAAGATTTTATTATCCAGATCGCTCCTTTAGGATGCACTCCTGCTGTTGTAAGAACAGATTTATTGGAAGAAAATAATGTTCCTGTTTATTGCAAACTTGGTGCAACAAAAATAAATCCTTTAATAAATGTTGAATCAATTGACAGCGTTTCTTTTTCAGGACAATATTCAAAAGAAATTTCTGGAATTGCTTTTCATCCTGCTAAATCAGCATTGGGAGTTGAAGGAGATTTGAATTCTCCTGTTTTAAATAATATAGGATATGTTGTAATCAATTTAAAAAAGCAAGCAAATTCTTCTGCTATTCCAGATTATATTTCTGGAGATTTAACTGCAAAAATAAAATATAACATTAAAAATGCTTTTGGAATTGGAGACGCTTTATTTTATCTTCAACCTGTGAGTGATAATGATTGGGAAATTCAAAAATCTAAATCTGGCTTTTGGAATGGAAAAGGATATTTGAGAGTAGAGGATATAGAAGCAGATAACGCGGATATTTCTGTTTATTCAAGCACTGGAAGAATTTCAAGTGTTAATCTAAAAAAAGGAGCAACTTCTAAGGATATTTATCTTCCTGGTTTTGAGTGCAAAGCAGGGCTTAAGTTGAAATTAGAAAGCTTGGAAAATTCTGATACAAGGGCATTATTGAAAGTAAATGCAGATGTTGTTGAAGTTGCAGTTGGAGAAAAATTTTTAGATAACAAATGTGAAGTCAAAGATTTAAAAAATTATGGAATTAACAAGCAGGTTACTATTAAATGTACAGAAGATTCTGGAACAAAAACATTTCCTTTAACAATAACCCCCAAAATTACTTTGGATATTGATGGTAAAAATGATTATCTCGTAGGGGATTATTTGTATCATCAAGGGGATAAGAGAGTCTATTTAGTTTATGCGGGAACAAAAAAAGATTCCAGTAATAAAGAAGATTTAATTGCATATTTTGCAGCAGTTCCCGGAGCAAACGAAAATAAATTATCAGATGAACAAATTTCTTCTTTTAGTTCTTTGGTTAGGGACTTGAATTCTAAAGAAGAAACAGGATTTATAAGCGAAATAAATGAAGGATTGGTTAAAGCAGGAAGCTGGTTTGCACAATTTACTCGGTTTGTAGTAAGCGGAGAAAGTATAAAGGGAATTCAAAAGAGTGAATTAATAAAAGATATTTATGGCAAGCAAGTTTCTTTAGTTGGCTATGCTGGAGCACAAGATATTGAACTTGAAGGAAAACAAAAAGAATATTATGACAAGGCAAAAGAAGATTATGAGATGGTGAAACAACAATATGCAACTGAAACTTTTATTGATGGAGGTTCTACATTTGGAGAAAGAGTTTTAGTTAATGAAATTGGATTGGCTTCTTCTGCTGGGCAAAAAGAAACTGCTTTTAAGTTATGTGATGAATTTAAACAGCAATATAAAGATTCACCTTTGCCAACTGGATGCACTGATGATAAGCTTTCAAGCATAGATATAGGAGAGAGATATGTTACAATCAATCAAGTCGTTAAGAAGATTTCTTTTGAAGGAATTTTTGAGCCAACTTATAAAGATTATGGGGTTAAAATAATGATTAATCTTCCTGACAAAACTACAATATCAAGGGAACTCACAATAAATCAAGCAGTTTATTTAGATTCAAATTCTTTTGTTAAGTTAGTTTCTGCAGATGAAAATTCAGCAAAGATAACTTATTCTCTTGTTTCTAATTCAAAGGAAAAAACAGGACAGATAACTCTTGAAAAAGAAGTTCCTAAACAAATTGAGAAATATTCTTTTACTTTAACTTCTGAAATTAATTTGAAAAAAATTGCTAAGGTTTCTGTTATTCCAAATATTGCTGAATCTGGAACACAAGCAAATTTTAGCTTTAAGATAGGAATTGAAAAACGGACATTTCAAATGTCTCCTGATAAAATAAAGCAAACTATCACTACCTTGAATAAAACAATTACTGATTTTAATAAAATCTCTGAAGGATTAGGAAAAACTGTTGAAACGCTTAAGACTGCCTGCCTCGCTACAGGAGCAACTTTGATTGCTAAGAACTTTTTAACAAATCTTGGCGGAGCAGGAGTTGCAAGACAATATATCATGAGAGGAACAAATGGTTGGTTTGAAAAATGTGATAAAATTGCAGAAGAAAAAGGAATTTCAATTGAAAAATGTTTTAATGAAAATGCTGATGAAATTGACGCCGATGTTGAAAGCCTGTCAAAGATAATAGAAAAACAAAATGCAGATATAAAATTATTAGAAGACCAGCATATTAACCCAAAGCAATTTTTATCAGAGAAAGTAATTGATACCGAGGGATTTATGGGAAAATCAGAAGGGGCTGGGGGATATATAGATCAAGTTCAAACTTGCCTTAAAAAATTAGCCAGTCAAGAAGGCGGAGATACGGCACAATTATCGACACTCTTTACTTATGAAAATTGGAAAGCAAATATATACAGCAAAGATCAATTAAGAGAACTTGAACTTGATTGCTTATCTGCACTAGGGGATAGTTCTTCAACAAGTAACATTAAGGAAACTGCAAAATCAAGAATGAGATCTACTTTAAAAGATATACAAACAACTGCGGAAGCTGATGCGGATAGATTAAATTTGGCTAGTTCAATTGGGATTAATCCTAATAAAGTCGGTTGGTTGACAATTGGAAAAGATACAAAAAAAGTTGATTATCTTGGATTAACTCTTGGAGAAACTGGAAAAGAGATTAAAAAATATTCTCCTAATCCCTATGAGAATTTTGTTAGTCCCAGCACTCCTGTTTATCTCGCACATGCTTCTAATGGGAAAACATACCTTTTCGTTTTAGATGATTCTGCTAAAACTTCTAAACTTCCTATTAAAAATCTTGGAGAAAATAGTTTAGCAATATATGATTATGATTCTATGAGCTTAATTGAAAACCCTTCCCCTGAAATTACTAACCTTTATTTTGAAAAATCTGATGCTTCAACATATGCAAACACCTTCAAGAATGCTAAATTAAAATATTATGAAACAGAACCTTACAAAGGAATGCCTGCTGTTGTTCCTTTTGATTTGAAAAATGGATGGTATGCTGCAACAGAACAGACTCTTGCGATTGGAGCAAATATTCAGGCATATGGTGCTTCTGGAAGAGTTAGTAGTTTTTGGCTTTGCAATGTTGGAATAAATGGAAATGAAGAATTTCAATCTTCAACAAGAGATGATAAATGCCAGATGATTAATCTTGGGACAGGACAGCCATATAATGTATTTAATGGATTAGATGAAACTCAAGCAAAGAATTTAATTGATAAAGCACAATCTGCAATTCTTGCAGCATCACGACTTTCTGAATCTCAAAGAAAAGGAAAAGTAAATATTAATGGGGTTGAATTAGAAGTTGGAAGTCCTGCTGTTGATGTTCCTCAATTTGAATGCCAAGATTTTATGTCTCCAAAAGAATGTTTATTATTATTTAATCTCTGCGACCCTGTTATTTGTCCTCCAAGCAGATGTGATTTAGGAGGGGCATATAAAGTTAAAGATGTTATTCAGACAGGAGTAATTGGAAGTTTATTTTTATGCCTCCCTAATTTTAATGAAGGAATTTTAATGCCTGTTTGTTTGACTGGAGTTCAGGCAGGAGTTGACGGACTTTTATCTGTATTATCTGGAACAAGAGATTGCCTGCAGGAAAGTTTGAATACTGGAAAGACAGTTGGAATTTGCGACGAGATTTTTAGCGTTTATATGTGCAACTTTTTTTGGGAGCAAGCATTACCTATTTCAGATATAATTATTCCTAAAATGATTGAATGGGTTTTAGGACAAAATGTCCGTGGAGGAGGAGAATATTCTGGAGTGACTACTGCTTGGAGTGCAGCAGAAAAATCAATAAATTATTTTACAAATTATTATGGAGCTAATTCAAAGCAAGCATTTTTAGCAAGAACAACAGATGGAATTAAAGAAGGATTTTGCAAATCATTTATCTCTGGAGTTGTGCCTTCAGGAGCAGATTTTGTCAATACAATTACTAAAGCAGATTCGCCTGTTCAATTTACAGGAAGATTTGACGAGATACCATTTACTTCTGTAACTGTTCCCCCAACTTCTCATTATAAAGTATTTTATCATATTTATGCAGGAAAAGATGCTGGGGCATATTATCAAGTTTATTTGAAAGGAAATTCTGAAAGTTCTTATTATCAGGATACTATTTCAAATGTCAATATTGCTTCTGGATATATTCCTATTGGGGGCTATGCGTCTGATACTCCTGATAAAATAATTACTTCTGGATATAATGAACTATGCATCAGCGTTAATGGACAAGAGGAATGCGGATTCAAGGAAGTTTCAACTTCTTTTGCTTTAAATTATGTTAAAGACCAATACTTAAAAGAACAGGCAACTGCAGAAATTAAAACAGAGAGTGAATGCATTTCTGGAACAACAAGTGTTTATAGTTTATTAAATTCAAATGTTCAATCAACTGCAAGTGAACTTCTTAATCCAGAGATTTATAGCAGAGGAATAATACGAATATGTGCAACAGCTAATCCTGGAAAAGGAACAGATCCTAGTGCAGGAACAGAAGATTCAAGGTGGAAAGATGTTGGCTATTGCGGAGATGAAAAAGTTAAATGCTGGATTGATACAGATAGTGTTAAAGAAGTTATAAAGACAACAACTGTTGAAGGGGAAGCATTAACTGAAGTTTCAGATGACTACTTGATTAAATTAAGAACAGAAGGGGGATATTTGCAAGAAGGAGAATTTGCAGATAGACTTGAAAAAATAAAAAGTGAAAAAGATTCTGAAGAAAAAATAAAAATAATTAATTCTATTATTGAAAAAGTATTTACAAACAGGGAAAAAGCAACATTGTTATTTTTAAGGGGAGATAGCTATTGGGACTTGCTTAGAAAATGGCTAACGGATCATCCTCTTACTTCAAATAACAATGCTGGAAAAACAACTCCTAACGGAGAATCAGATTCTTCTTCTCCATTGGATTCAACTCCAACTAATCCTACAGGACAAACTATTTTAGATGTTGCTAAATCTTTTGTAAATGAGAAGTGGTTAGAATCAAGATTAGATGCAGGATGTGATACAAATAAGCCTAAAGATTGTTATGATAATGTGTGTGCAAGATTTGTGGTTAGAGTATTAGCTACTGCAAATATAAAAACAGGAGATATTACAAAATTTCTTAAGGGTGGGAAGTTACCTCTGTCTTTTTCTTTAGAAAACATAGATAATTTAATTATACTTTTTAATAATAATCCTAAAGATTTTAAGGAAATAACTGACTTTTCAAAACTGGATAAAGGAGACATAATCATCTTTGGAGAAAAATTTTTAATCTTCTTTGGAGATCAAACTCAGCATATTACCCTCTTCCAAAGCTATACTTCTAATAAACAGAAGGTAAATGTTTATGGTGCTCCTGGTTTTAATGATGTAAAAGGGGGGGCAACTCCTGCTAAACTTCAAGCTCTTCCAATAAGTTCCTCTTCTTGGTATATTCACAAAGCATATAGATATATTGGATAATACGAAATAAAGTAAATATGAAGTTTCCAATATTCCTATGCGGAATAAAGTGCTCCCAAGCCCTCTCGAAGTTATAAGTATATAATTTCTTCTCGTGAACATTGCTCGTCGAACCACTTTTGACACTAAAAAATATTCTTAAATTAAGCGACTTTCAGAATTATGCTTACAGCATAATAATGCGGAATAAAGGATTCTAACAGCTAAGACACCAAAGGTTTCTTGTGCATCAACTTCCTTTAAGGGATAACCTTAAATTTATTTGTTCTACCCTTTATGCGGAATAAAGGATTCGAACCCTTGCAGGCACTAAGCCACGAGAGCCTTAATCTCGCCCATTTGACCACTCTGGCAATTCCGCAGATAAGAAATTAATAAATTATTGATATAAAAAGATATGTGGAAAACGATACTGTAAAAATATCATCACCTAAGATTTGGCAACAGCTTCTATAAGTTCCAA
>JBBSXF010000014.1:0-4871 GCA_038045905.1 Nanobdellota archaeon | reverse complement strand
TAAAGAGTTAGCGATAGCTGTGTTGTTTTTTAAGATTCATGCAACACAGCTTAAATCAAACAAAGAATTATAAGGACGACTTGCAGAAACAACTATCCCAACTTTTCCCTTATCAATTAAATATTTTAAAATAGTTAAACTAGCTTCAACAACAGATTCAGAAGAAACTTCCAAAAGAACAATTTCTTCTTTCAATCCTTTCAATTCTTTTTCTAATTTTTTTTTATCCACTTCTTTTATTTAATAAGAATTGTTTATTTTTAAGACTTGCCATAAAAAGCAAAACAGCAAAAGATTTTATTTTCCAACAAATTTTTTAACTTGATTAACAAATTCTTTTATTCCAAAGGGTTTCTGTATAAACCCATCTACTCCCCTTAAATCAACTTCTTCTTTTGGAACAATTGATTCATAAACTATTTTAACATGTTTATCTAATTTATCTTTTAGTAATCTTAACACATCGTAACCAGATAGAACAGGCATCATAATATCCACAAGCACTAAGTCTGGTTCATATCCTTCTTTGGATAAAAAGGTCAAGGCTTCAGCCCCATTTGTTGAAACAGAAACGCAATATTTTTCTTTTTCTAGAATGTTCTTCATAGTTTTTAAAGTATTAACATCATCGTCAATAATGAGTATCCTTTTTGAAGTTTGTAGCATCTTTTTACATTAACCCCTTCTTGATATTCTGAAGATTTACTTACTTTTAAGGTTTATTATACTCGATAAAAAAGATTTAAAATGGAAAGCGAGCTCAAAATAGGAAATTTTGGCTAGTGCTTTTCTCACCTTGTTCGAAAAGCAGAGGGCCGAGACTTTTCAATTTAAAAGAAATAGTTAATTTTTAAATTGGAAAGCGGAGGGTGGGAATCGAACCCACGAAAATTTGCTCTGCAGGCAAACGCAGTACCATTGTGCCACCTCCGCATAAAGAGATATAAATTGTAAAAGATAGCTCTATATAAAATTATTTGCTGGCCAAATTTAGCCAAATCAAAAGCTAATTTTCTTAAAAATAATTCCTTTTGCTTCTTTAATAATTCCTTTTTTCCCTGCAGGAATTTTTTCTTTATCCGCTAATTTCATGTATTTCAAAACTTTTCTCTTTTTCAAAAATAATGGAAGCCCAGAGGTTATACAAGGTCCTCCAACACATCCTCCTTTGCAAAAAGTTACATCTAAAAATTTTATTTTTTTATCTGGAGTAGTTAAAAATTTCCCAACTTTATTCATTCCATCAATGACTTTAACTTCATCTAAATTGATAATCTCTTTCAAATGAGCAGTTTTAGAAAGTCCTCCTGAAAGAGGATAAACTTTAGTATAATCATTGTAAAACTTATCAAACATAATTTGTTTTCTAACGTATTTTTTCTTATTTAATTTAAATTTGTTAAGAATTTCATTTAATTCTCGATAATCTAAAACATAATCTACATATCTTGAATTCTGTGCTTCTATTTTTTTAAAATTGCAGGGAGAAATAAAAACAATTTTATGATTAGGGTAAACTTTCCTGCAAACTTTTGCCATTGCGATCATTGGACTATCAACAAGAATTAAATTTTTTTTATAATTTGGATATTTTGCCTTTATTGTTTCAACAATTCCAGGGCAAACACTTGAAATGAGCAGGTTATTTGAATTTTTAATCTGCTGATGATACTCTTTATTTATCATTTTTGCACCAAATGTCAGTTCAACAATTTTGTCAAATCCCAAATCCTTAAGTTGAAGTAATATCTTTGGATAAGAAAAATCCACTACAAAACTAGGGGCAAGCATTGCTACATATTTATCTTTTAAAGGAAATTTTAAACATCCAACTCTTTTTTTCATTTTAAGTTTTAATAAATAAGCAAATTTTTTCAACAATTTCATTAATTTTTTCTTTTTTTAATGAACCTATTTTATATTTGATTAGCGATTTTTCAATAGAAAATATTTTATCCAGTCTCATATAGCTTTCAACTTTCAGATTACCTTTATCAAAATCTCCTATTTTTATAGGAATCTCAACTGATTTTTCATATGATTTTCCAGTTATCTGGCATACGATAATATCGTCACCTTTTGGAATTTTAATAACTAAAGAAGGTCTTCTTTTAACTTGTATTAAATTTGAAAAAGGAAATTCTAAAATAACAATATCTCCTCTTACAAGTCTTTCCATATTTCATCTTCCTCTTTATTCAGCCAAGTTTTTGACAGAGATTTCTCAGACCATAAAGCACTCTCGGGGATAGATTTTTTTAAAATTATTTCATTATCTTTTCTAATTACAATTAACTTATCTCCTTCCTTTATATCTCCACGCATATCTAAAGGAATAACTACCTGCCCCCTTGAACTCATTTTTGTTGTATCAATTAGCATAAATAAGATTAATCTTATTTCTATTTAAACCTTTTTATTATTAGAAAATAAATTTTAAACGCCCCGGACAGGATTTGAACCTGCGACCCCTAGCTTTCTTCGTAGGGAAGAATGGGAGTTCCCCATCTCGCTTAGAAGGCTAGTGCTCTATCCAGGCTGAGCTACCGAGGCTTACCTAATATTAAAATCAAGATAAAATTCTATTTAAAACCTTTCTGTTTTACCTATTTTCTACGACCTCAATTTCATTAAGAAGTTTCTTTTTCTTCCTCTTTAATTTTTCAGGGATATCTAAATAATTTTCTTCAGATAAAACACTTTCCCCGCTTTTTATTTCTAACTCTCTTCTTGCATTTCCAGCAATCTCTCCGCCTTGTTTTGCAACAATCTTATTTTCTTTAAATCCTTCTGCATTTTTGCTCTTTGCAATTTTTGTAGTTGATGCTTCCCCAAGCATAGTGAATATCAATTCTAAATCGTCCATATGGTCCCGAAGATTTTCTCTTTTTAATTTTTTAAATTCCTTATATTCTTCAATAGTCTTTCCAAAAGTTGCCTTGCTTATTTCATTAGTTAAAATAGCAAAATCTATTTCTTCTTTGATTCCTCTATTTTTCCATTCGCCTGTTAGTTCTTGTCTTATCGCAATTCCTCTTAATCTCTTTTCAATCCATTCTTTAGAATAACCTTTTTGTTCATATAACTGCTTCATTCTTTCTTGAGCAAGTTCAGGATTTTCAATTTCTTTTATTCGTTCATAACCCACTTTAGCCAACCATCTTTTGAATGGCTCTGCTTTTTTTGATGGAATAGACTGAATAATTCTAAATATCCCCTCTGTATCTGAACAATTCATTAGTTGTTTTCCCCCATCAGTATTAATTGGAAGGGTATGTACAATTTGTACCCATGCTTCTGTCAACATCTTATCTCTTTGTTTCATCTTTTGAATGTATTGTTTTAAATCAGAAGAATTAATTAAAGATGCAATAATATCTTCCACAACAAACCACCATCTTTCAGCATACCAAATTCTCCGAATAGATTTTCCATTAAATATTGCAATATGCGTTGGTTCTTCACTACCCATTTTTATACAAATAGTTACTTAATTTTAAACTTTACTTTTCTCTTATTTTACTTCCAAAACATCCAAATCTCTCACTAAAACAGAATCCTTAAATCCTTTTTTAGCAGAGTCCAAAATCTTCTTTAAATTTTGATTGTATCTTTGACTTATATGAGTAAGGACTAATTTCTTTGATTTAGATTTCTTTGCAATTTCTGCTGTTTGTTTAGCAGTAAGATGTTTATATTCTCCTGCTTTCTCTTCCATATCCGCATCGAAAGTAGATTCACAAATTAATAAATCTGAATTTTCAACAAAGGGAATAATCCTTGAATTAAATGAAGTATCAAAAACAAAAGAAACTTTTCTTCCTGTTTCTTTGTAAGTTAAATTCTTTGCTAAATATTTTTTTCCGTCATAAGTCACATCTTTCCCTTCTTTTAATTTTTTTAAAATTGGTCCTTCAAGTTTTGTTTTCTTCAATTTAGCCTTATCAATCCTTATCCTATCTTTTTTAACAAAAGTATAAGCATTGCAAGGAATTCCATGACTCATTGATTCTGCTTTGATGTAAAAATCATCTGTTTCTAAAAATTTCCCTTCTACTTCTTCTACTTCAATTGGGCATTTTCCTTGAAAATAAAATGTTTTAAGAAGATTTCTAACAAATTCTTTTGTTCCTTTTGGCCCATAAATCAAGAGAGGTTTGTTATATCCACTAAAACTTAATGTTTGCAATAATCCTGAAAGTCCAAGAACATGGTCTCCGTGCCAATGAGTGATTAAAATTCTAGTTATTTTGCATGGATTTAATTTTGCTTTTCTAAATTGCCTTTGAGTTCCTTCTCCGCAATCCACAAGGATATTTTCATCTTTGTATTCTAATAAAATAGAGGTATGATTTCTTTCAGCAGTTGGAACAGCACCAGAAGTTCCCAAGAAAATTACTTTTATCATTAACTAAATAGACAAAAAACGTTTATATAATTTGTCAATCCTTCTCAATAAAATAAAAAGTCAAAGGTTATCTAAAAAATTATTTTTTCAATGCAGTTGATGCCGGAGAAATACAAATTATTGTATCTCCTCTCAAAAAAGTCAATCCAAGGTTTCTCTTTACTTCACCATTTTGCATTTCTTTGATGTTATCCAATACCAAATTGATATGGATATCAAAAGCAAGTAAAGTTCCTACAAATTGCTTATCCCCTTTTAAGTAAACCAAAACTTCTTTTCCTTTTGAGATATTCAATAAATCCAAAGGTCTCTCAATACCATTAGTCATAAATTAATTGATTGTGCCTCGTTTATAAAAGTTTCGCAAAGAATGTATATATATCACAGAATAACAAAACAACTCGAGATATATGTTAAGTAAACCTTAATTCTTAACATAAAGATTACGGGGGTAATCTTTAAT
>JBBSXF010000013.1:0-11739 GCA_038045905.1 Nanobdellota archaeon | reverse complement strand
CAAAGTATGAATGGAACATTAATCCAACGTTTCTGGATTAGAATTTACACATAGCTTAATACGAGTTTATGTTCCGCCGAAATCGAGCCCTCACTCATTACTTTAAACCTCTCTTAGTATTCGTGAAAACTCTCGGATTTGAATTCTCCTCGTTCAATCACTTAAATATAATTTTCAATCATTATGCCCCCGCCGAGATTTGAACTCGGGTCGCCACCGTTCTCCATCTTAAGATAAATGATGCTTGTCCTAAGAGGACAGTAGTTCAATGTCTCATCGACTAAACTACAGCATTGAGAGGGTGGTATCCTTGGCCTCTAGACTACGGGGGCTTGTTTATTATTAATGAATTGTAGTCTTAAACTTTTGTTTTGTAGACTACTGGGGCTTGTGTTACTTTGTTATTAATAAATCGTAGTCTTAAAACTTCCTGTTTTTGTAGACTACGGGGGCTTGTTTATTATTAATGAATTGTAGTCTTAAACTTTTGTTTTGTAGACTACGGGGATAAAAGATTATTCCTATTTTTTACAATCTGTTTTGATTTAAAAGAGTTTGCTTCTATTAAACTTAGATAAATGATAGAATTGAAAAAATTGCTAAACTATGAAGGCTAAAACTTATCACAGCAAATTTTATTGGATTTATAGTAGTTAATCCAGCAAGCATGGATACTCCAATCTCATCTGGAAGTGGAGACATCACCATCAATCCTGCAAAAACATACAAAAGATAGTGAACTATCTTAACATGTTTATTTTTTTTAACTATCTTTTCTATTTCTTGTATCGCCTTTGTTTTTTCTAAACTTTTTAATTCATCTGCAAAAGAAAATTTAATTGTGTGGAAAATAAGCAAATCTGCAATCATTGCACCCATAGCCCCAATTAAAGTTGCAAGTAAGATATCTTCAACGATAATTTTAGATAAAACTCCAATCCCAAATGGAGCAGTAAATCCAAAAGTAATCAAAGCACCAGAAATAAAAATCCAAGGATAGCCTTGATTGTTAAGAGAATCTATTAATTTAGAAGCAACAGAAGTTGAAAAAAGATAATATGCAATCCCAATAAAGATAATCAATAAAAATAGCTTTGGATATTTAAAAGAAAATATTTTTCTTGCTTTTTTAGTTCCTTCTGGATGATGTTTTTTTAGTATTTCGTGTATCTTTCTGTGTGATTCGTGAAACATTTAGATTACCTCTTGTTTATATACCTCATTTTTTCTATTTAAATTTGCTGTTTAGCAAGATTTTAATATTCAATAATAAATATACAATCAGGTTAATAGAATACAAAGCCCCATAGTACAGCGGTCAAGTATATCGGCCTCTGAAGCCGGTGACCCAGGTTCGAATCCTGGTGGGGCTATAAATTAAGGGGTGAGAACCTGAAGGTTCGACGAGCGATTTCGCGGAGTTAAGGATAGAAATATACAAGCGAGGTCGCGAGTACTGGTGGGGCTATTTTTTCATTATTTTTCCTACACTAATTATTTAAATCAATTTCTCAAAATTGAATTATGACTAAAATAAGTCTAAAAAATAGTGTCCTTTGTGCAACAAGAGGTTTGTTTAGAGGAATTTCAAGTGAGAGAAGCATAAAAATACAACTTTTAATTAGTGCAGTTATAATTATAATTTCTTTAGTTTTGAATATCTCTAAAATTTATCTAATCACAATAATAATTGTTTGTTTTTTAGTTATAATTCTTGAATTATTTAACAGAGGATTTGAAAAATTGATAGATTTAATTTCCCCAGAATACAATAAAGAATTTGGAAAAGTTAAGGACGCTATTGCAGGAGTTGTTCTTCTAACATTCACAATGGCTATGATTGTAAGTTTGCTTATTCTTTATTCTCCAGTTATAAATTTATTAAAAGAGATTTCAGAATATCCTCCTTTTCTTTTTTTGCTAATAATAAGTATAATTTTAAATGGAATTATCCTCTTAACTTATCATATCAAAACAACAAATCGCCAAACTTAAAAAGAAGATTTAATTATGATAATCATGAAAAGAGGCAGGATGATTCTAGTGTTTAATGTTGGAAGCTCTAGTATAAAATATGAGTTATTTGAAGAATCCAAATCAATAATAGAAGAAAAATATGAAAAATTAAAAACAGAAAAAGACTACAAAGAAGCAGTGATTAAAATATTTAAAAATATCAATGAAAACAAGATAGATTATATTGTTCATAGGATAGTTCATGGAGGAGATTTAAAAAAACCATCAAAAATAACTCTTGAAGTAAAAAATAAGATAAAAAAATTTTCAGAATTTGCTCCATTGCATAATCCAAAGCAATTAATGGTGATTAAATTATGTGAACAATATAAAAAACCGCAATATGTTGTTTTTGACACTATGTTTTTTTCAGAACTTCCAAAAGTTGCAAGGACATATGCAATTCCTATAGAATTGACAAAAAAATACAACATAAGACGTTATGGATTTCATGGATTATCTCATGAATTTGTTTCAAAGAATATGAAAGGAAAAACAATCTCATGCCATTTAGGAGCAGGTTCAAGCATTACGGCAATAGTAAACGGAAAACCAATTGATACTAGCATGGGATTGACTCCGCTTGAGGGGGTTATGATGATGACTCGTTCTGGAACAATTGACCCTGGTTTAATTTTCTTTTTGGAAAAAAAAGGTTATGACGTAGAAGAAATATTAACTGAAAAATCTGGGCTAAAAGGAGTTGGCAGAGAAGATGATTTTAGAAACATACGTTCAAAAATGGATAAAAATAAAAATTGCAGGCTTGCTTACGATTTATTCGTGTACTCAATAGTAAAAACCATCGGCTCTTATATGGCGATTATGAACGGAGTGAATAATCTAATTTTCACTGCAGCGATAGGAGAAAATGTTCCAAAGTTAAGAGAAGATATTTGCAATCATTTTTCACATTTAGGATTAGAGTTAGACAAAAATAAAAACAATCAAAATTCAGAGATAATTTCTTCAAACAAGTCAAAAGTAAAAATTTTTGTTAAAAAAACAAATGAAGAAAAAATCGCTGTAGAGGAAGTTTTAAAGATATTACCATAATAATCTAAAAGTAATACTTAAATATTACCATAGGAATACTTAAATAGTCTAAAATTCTCATTCTTTTAAGAAAAATGAAAACAAACTCAAAATATATGGAGTTACTTGGTGGATTAAAGACCAAAAAAATATCCGTGAATGTAGAAGAGAAAACATTAGAGATACTTGACGATTTGGCAAAGTTAACAGAAGTTAATAGAACAATAATCTTATCAACAATTCTTGGGCAAGGTACTCCTAAGTTTATGCAATTTTTACACGATGAATGGCAAAAAATGGAAAGAGTTGGAAAGGGGGATGCAAAAAAAATAAAAGAATTACAAAAAAAGTTGATAACAATTAGAGCAAAATGGGGAGATGTAAACGAAAACGTTAGATAATTAACTAAAATGAAAATTCCAATTGAAATTTCAGCAAGACACGCACATCTATCAAAGGAAGATTTTGAAAAACTATTTGGAAAAGGACAAACCTTAAATACATTAAAAAAATTATCCCAACCAGGAGAATTTGCATCAGATAAAACTCTTGAAATAGTAAATGAGAATAGAAAAATTGAAAGTGTAAGAATTTTAGGCCCCTTTAGAAAAAACTCACAGTTAGAAATTTCAACTACCGATGCATATTCTTTAAGGCTAAATCCAATGCCAAAAATAAAAGTCTCTGGAGACTTGACAGACACAACAAATGTTCTTGTTAAGAATAAGAATAAATTTGCAAAAATACCTTGCATTATTGCTCAAAGGCATCTTCATCTTTCAGAAAACGAAGCAAAAAAATTAAAGTTAAAAAATAATAAAAAAGTATCAATAAAAACAAAAGGGTTAAGAGCAGTAACTTTCCACGATATTGTTGTTAGAGTTTCAAATAGATACAAATTAGCCTTGCATTTAGATACAGATGAAGGCAATTCTACAGGAATTTTTGGGAAGACTTTTGGAGAAATAGTCAAATGAAAAAACAAAAAGAATTAACAAAAAGGCAGAAATTAAGCTTAAAGGCAAAAGAATCTGCATTAAAATTTAAAAGAGAATTGCATAAATCAACCACTACTGCAATTATCGCTGCGTTTGGATTTTTAATTGCATTAACTTGGAGGGATGTTATAACAGAATGGATAACAAAAATTTCAGAGGCAAATCCTTTCAAAAATAGTCTTTTAACTGCGATGATTATAACTTTGGTTTCTGTAATCGGGATAGTAATAATTTCAAGATTTGGTGCAGAAGAAAAAACTGAATAAACTATGGAAAAACATATTGAATCAATAATGAAGATTCTCAAGTCTCATTATCCAAGCACAGAAAAAACAACTTTAAACAGGATGAGAAGCAATCCAGAAGCATTTAAGATATTAATCTCTTGCTTGCTTTCCTTGAGAGCACAAGATAAGAACACAGAAATTGTCTCAAAAAAACTGTTTGAAGTAGCAGATACTCCACAGGAAATTCTCAATCTTTCTATGAAACAGCTTGAAAAATTAATTTACTCATCAGGGTATTACAGGAATAAAGCAAGAACAATAAAGCATGTTTCAGAAGTTATTCTAAAGGATTACAATGGGAAAGTTCCAGATACAAGAGAAGAATTAATGAGCATAAATGGAATAGGCCCAAAAACAGCAAATATAGTTTTGGCGTTCGCTTATGGAAAAAAGGTAATTCCAGTAGATGTACATGTACACGTCATTTCAAATAGGTTAGGATGGGTAAAAGCCAAAACCCCAGAAAAAACAGAAGAAGGGCTTGAAAGAATTCTCCCAAAAAAATATTGGAGGGATTTTAATGCAATATTTGTACAATTTGGAAAAGATATATGCGTTACTTTGTCCCCTAAATGTAGTATTTGTCCAATAAGCAAATATTGTCCAAAGATTGGTGTTGGCAAAAGAAGATAATAAAGATTATATACCCTAAATTTATAACCATAATTATGAATGTAGATCTACACTATCACGGTTTGATTGGTTTTCACGAACCATGGATTTCTTTGCAAGGATATAAAGGAAAAAATCTAGCAGAAGAGATATTTAACACAGCATCTAATCAAGAAGTAGATATGCTTGCTATAATAAGCGAGCAAACAGAAATAGAAAAAGGAAGTTTCCATGACAGATTTAATTATTTATTTTCTGAAGCACAAAAACTTCCAAAAAATGAATATTCTTGTGGTAAATTAGGAAACAAAGATATTTCTTTTTGTTTAGAAAGAAAAAAAGATAATAAAAGATTATTCATTTTAAATGGACAGACTGTGATTATAAAAGAAAGGGGCAATAGAATGGATCATCTTATTATTGGGAGTAATCAGGTTCCAAATCAAAAAAGTTGGAAAGAAACCATCTCTTTCGGTAAAAATAATGGATTAATTCAGATAGCAGAAAAACCATATTGTAAAGGATATTTTGGAATCCCAGAGGAAATATTGTTAAGAGATGCTGAAGAATACGATGCAATTGAAGGACATAATTCTCAAATGATTTTACCTTTTGGAAGTCTCTCAAAAAGAAGTAATGAACAGGCACAAACTTTTGCAATAAATAATCTAAAACCTTGGATAGCTACTTCAGACGCACATAGAATAAAAGACTTAGCAATATCTTGGATAGAACCTAAAGGAGATCCAATAAATGAGGACAACGAAGAAAGGTTATTGAATGATTTAAGAGAAAAAATAAAAACAAGCCAGTTTCTAAATCACTGTAGTTATGAATCTTTCTTAGGATGGTTACATTGGGTTGGTACATTTATTGGGGCTACAAAACTGGGCTTTGATAAATATTCAATAAATTAGCAAATCAAAATCTTTAAAAATGAACTTTATTTCACACTATTATGAAAAGATCAAGCCGTAGATGGAAAAAAAAGCAACAAATGAGATGGAAGTGGCAAAGAAAAAGATTAAGAAAAGAAAAACATAAAAGAAAACTAAGAAGAGAAAAATCTAGGTAAATAGATTTCTAACACAATTATTTATATAAAGGACTTTTATCATTGAAAAGTATGATAAAATTCGAGGGAGGAAGCTTAGAAGATGAGTTATATTATACTAATCTGGGATTTAAAGCAGAAAATTCTAGGAAAGCATTAGTTGATTTAAGAGAACAAGGAATTCACAGAACAATGCACTTAGAATACGCACAAAATATTGTTGCAAATTGCAAAGCAGTATTGGAAGGGAATACTCTTAATGAAAGAGACGCAGAAAAATATGCTAGATTAATGAGGGGAGATTTAAACGAACTTGTAAATAATCCTTACGGGGAAAATGTTTTGAAAGAAAGGGCTAATTATATTAAGAAAGTTGACGCAATATTAAAAAAGATAGTGAAAATGAGCCCAGTTTCTGAAAAAGAAATGAATGATGGAATAGAATTTTTTGAAGAATTAATACAAAAATGTGTAGGGGCAGTATAAACTTTAATAATTCCAAAAAAACATACAAATCTTTATAAGTTAAATTAGAAATATTCTATAATGGTGATTAGTCTTGAACACAATTTTAGAGGGAAGTTGATGCAGAGAGATTTCACGAGAGTCTTTGAAATCAAATTCGAGAGAAGTCTCGAATTAAAGAAACCGGAGGTGTCTTAGCATGGTGAGCAGTATATGGACAGAGAGGTATCGTCCAGTTAAATTTTCAGAACTTGTTGGACAGGATAATTCTGTGAAAAGAGTTGAAGCACTTACTAATTCTATGAACATTCCCCATATGTTATTTGCAGGTCCAGCAGGAACAGGAAAATCAACTTTAGCCCTTGTAGTAGTGAAAGAATTATACAAAGAAAATTGGAAAGAAAATTACTTGGAACTAAATGCTTCTGATGAAAGAGGAATAAACGTAGTAAGAGAGAAAGTTAAAAACTTCGCTAGAACAAAATCTATAGGAAATATTCCTTTCAAGATTATCTTCCTTGATGAAGCTGATGCATTGACTCCTGAAGCCCAGCAAGCATTAAGAAGAACAATGGAAAATTATTCCACTACTTGCAGGTTTCTTCTATCTTGTAACTATTCAAGCAAAATAATAGATCCAATCCAATCAAGGTGTGCTATATTTAAGTTCAAGCTTTTAGAAAAAAAAGATGTTGAAAAAGTTATTGCAAAAATTGCAGAAAAAGAAAACCTAACAATTAAACCAGATGCTCTTGAAATTTTATATGAAGGATGCGAGGGAGATTGCAGGCGTTGCATAAACATTCTTCAATCCACAGCTTCAATTTCTCCAATAATAAGTGCAGAGCTTGTTGCAACAATAATCTCAAATACAAAACCAAGAGATATCAAAGTAGTTCTTGATTATGCTCTTTCAGGAGATTTTCAAAGTTCAAAAGACAAGCTTCTTGATATCATGTTAAAAGAAAGCATTTCTGGGCAAGATGTAATTAAAGCAATTCAAAAAGAAATATGGAATCTTCCAATTGAACCAACAATAAAAGTCAAATTAACAGAAAAAACAGGGGAAACAGAATTTAGAATAGTTGAAGGAAGTGATCCATTTATACAGCTACAATCCTTGCTAGCCAGTTTTGTTCTTGCTGGATTAGGGAAGGAGTAAAATGAAAAAAACTTGTCTACATCGAGGAGAACCTTACGGAAAATGTAAAAATTGTAGAGAAGATTATGAACCAATATCTCCAACACATCCAGTTAATAATTATGATTGTAAAAATTATTATGAAATCGGCATTTTAGTCACAAACACCCCTGTCGTAACATTTAACGCATTCGATAAATTATATTTAACAATGGGACACCTAATGGGAAGAGATGGAGATTTAACAGAAGAACTACTTATAAAAAAGGCTAAAGAATTATTGCAATCTAATTAAAGAAGAATAAACACAATATGATTTGGACAGAAAAATATAGACCAAAAAACCTTGAAGAAATTAAAGGACAGGATGAAGCAGTAGCAAAGATAAAAGATTTTATAAAAAATTTTGAAAAAAAGAAAAATGCATTTATTCTTTATGGTCCCCCAGGAACAGGAAAAACAAGCCTTGCTTACGCGACTGCAAGAAGCGTTAATTATGAATTATTCGAGTTAAATGCTTCTGATTTTAGAAACAGGGAAAGATTAAGGGCAATTCTTCGTCCAGCAGTAGAACAACAATCTCTAAACAAAGAAAATAAAATAATTCTCATAGATGAAGTAGATGGAATTTCAGAACTAGAATATGGGGGGCTTCAAGAATTAATGAATGTTATTGATTTAACTACTTTCCCAATAATCATAACTACAAATGACATCTGGGATAAAAAATTCAGTACATTAAGAAAAAAATGTGAACTTTTACAACTCAAAGAAGTGGAATATAACACAATAAAAATAGTAATAACAAAAATTGCAAAAGAAGAAGAACTTTCAATAGATGAAGATTTTATTACCGAAATTGCCATAAAAGCCAAAGGCGATTTAAGAGCAGCAATAAATGATTTGCAAACATTGTCAAAATTAAAAGATTATTTTTCTATAATATTAGATGATAGAAATAAAGAAACAGACATATTCAATTCATTAAGAAGAGTTTTCAAGGAAAAGCCGACAAACGAACTGATGGGAATATTTGATTCTGTAAATATGCCATTAGACGACATAATTTTATGGTTTGAAGAAAATATTCCAGCAGAATATCAAGGAGAAGAATTAGCAAGGGCTTATGATTTATTAAGCAAGGCAGATATCTTCAAAGGAAGAATTTACAAACAGCAATATTGGAGATTTTTAGTTTATGAAAATATTTTCTTAAGTTATGGAATTGCTTCTGCTAAAAAAAATCCAAAGGCAGGATTTACCAGCTACAAAAAGCCAACAAGAATTCTTCAGATATGGATGAATAATCAAAAAACAATTCAAAAAAAATCAATATGTGAAAAATATTCACAATATGTTCATGTAAGCCATAAAAGAGCAATGTCTGAATTTCCAACAATAAAGCAAATTCTAAAAACAAGTCCAGAAATTCAAAAAGAACTTAAGTTAAATGAAGAAGAGATAGAATATTTAAAATTATAAAATAATTTTATTTTTTCTTCTTTCTTTTATAATTAGTTAATATTAAATAAATAATAATTGCTCCTATAATAATTACCTCCACGATGGTAACAAACATATTAGTGAATGAAGCAGAAGAACATATTCCATCCTTACAAGAATAAGAACATTGTTCTGTGGTAAGCCACGTAGCATTTCCTAAGCATAATTGAACTTGAGTTCCCGAACATCTTGCAAAACCTGGAAGACAATCATATTTATTAAAAAATACAACAAAGGTTGAAAAACCCGGAGAAATTGAATAAAAATAATAATATTTTTCATCTTGTTTTGAAAAACTCGTTGTAAGGGGCACCCAATCAGATACTCCAGTAGGAAGTCTGTAAAGTTTAATGTTTCCGACTATCCCATTTTCTATTAGCCAATAGCTATCTTTTTTAAAATGAATAGTAATATTATTCTCCAGTAACCAAGTTTTATTTATCTTAAAATTAAACGTAGAATTAATTATATTTTGATTATTAATACCCTTCGCAGTTACCTCAAATGCTTGATAAATTCTTCCAGTAGGAAGTCCAATTTTTAAGTTAGTATTATTTGTTTGAGATTTAATAGTTATCGAACTATTTACAATTGTTTCATTTACATTCAAAACAATAGAAGTTAAATCCATTTCAGAATTGCTAATTAACATTTCAGCTGGTTTGCTTGGACTAATCTCAATAAAAGATTGTGATACTGATGCACTAGATCCTCCTTGTTGACTACTAGAACTAAACACTTCACTGCATGATTGAACAATTACTGGTCTATATTTGTAAGTTTGACAAAGATTTACATCTTTGCAAGTTCTTCCTTGTTTTCCATAAGAGCAAGTTCCCCATGCTCCACAGCTCCAACTTTCAATGCAAGTCAAAGGCAAGTAGTCATAATTAATTCCATCAAAATTATAAGAGGTATCGCAAATTCCGTCTGTGCTTGCAGTGCATGTTTGTGAAAACCCGCTTCCATTCGGCGCTGCCCAATAATTTCCTGCCAAATAAGTTCCTCCAACAATATTTACTCCTGCTGTTTTTGTAATATTAAAAAAATTTACAGAACTTGTAGAAATATTTGAATACTGAAGAGAATTGTTAAAATAGTTGTTATAAAAATAATTATTACTAAGAGCAGTTCCTGTATTATTCAAAGAAAATGCTGAGCCATTATTTAATTGAATAAACGAATTTTTTATGATATTATTTGATGAACCGCTTTCAAGAAAAATTCCGTATAAAGAATTATTTTTGGCAGTTAAATTAGTAACAATTGTTCCGTTTGAATTTGAAATATATAATCCATATTTATTATTATTTGAAATTGAATTATTAAGGGTATTATTTGAATAATATTGAATAGAAATTCCATAAGTTAAATTGCTTATTCCTGTATTTGAAGTTAATGTATTATTTGAAGAAAATCTAATAAATATTCCATTACCTAAGTTGCTTATTCCTATATTAGAAGTTAAAATAGTATTACTTGAATAAACAGTATAAATTCCATGGGTTGCATTGCTTATCCCATTATTTGAAGTTAATGTATTATTTGAAGAAGAATAAAGATAAATTCCATAACTTGAATTGCTTGTAGCATTATTATTTGTTAAATTATTATTTGAAGAAGATTGGAGATAAATTCCCGCATAACTATCTCCAAAAATGCTATTGTTAAAAATTGTTCCATTTTTTGCCCCATTAAGATAAATCCCATAAGCATTTGCATTTCCTCCACTTCCCATTGTTATATTGCAATTTTTTATCGTTGCGTTTGTTGCATTAACATAAACTCCGGAATAATTTTGTATTGAATAAATATAATGCCCGTTGCAGTTAAAAGTTACATTAGGAGAAAAAATATTTATGCACGCGTCGGCAATTTGATTATTATAAATATCATTAGTTAAATTATATCTCTCTCCTGCGATTGTTAAATTTGTGCAATTTGTTACTCCAGTATCTGGATTGCTTTTTCCCTCCGGAATAAATAAAATCAAAAATAATAAAACAAATAATGCTGTGGATAAGCCCATAGAAATAGCTTTACGTTTGTTTAACCTCTTTCTCATATGATAAGAAGAGAAATTAAGTTTAAAAGATTACCTCAGATTATAAAAATAAATATTATTATGCTCTTTTAGGAAGATAATTTCTTAACTCTGCCACTTTGTCTGTTTTTTCCCAAGTAAATCCTTCCTCATTTCTTCCAAAATGTCCGTATGCAGCAGTTCTTTTATAAATTGGTCTTAATAAATCAAGATGTTCAATTATTGCTCGAGGTCTCATGTCAAAATGTTCATTAATAATTTTTGCAATATCATCATCAGGAAGAACTCCTGTTCCAAAACTATCCACCGCAACAGAAACAGGTTTAGCAACTCCAATAGCATAAGCAATTTGAACCTCGCATCTTTCTGCTAGTCCCGCAGCAACAATATTTTTTGCAACATATCTCGCCATATAAGCTCCACTTCTATCTACTTTGCTTGGATCTTTTCCTGAAAAAGCGCCTCCTCCATGCCTCCCAACTCCCCCATAGGTATCTACAATTATTTTTCTTCCTGTAACTCCAGTATCTCCTTCTGGTCCGCCAATAATAAATCTCCCAGTAGCATTAATATGTATCTTCGTA
>JBBSXF010000012.1:0-3385 GCA_038045905.1 Nanobdellota archaeon | reverse complement strand
TTACAATCATTCCCTCGTCGATTGTTCCTAACCCGCGCGCATTAATGCTCAAATCAATCCCTCTTTTATTTATCCCCCAGATTTTTACAACAGCCAAATCTCCAATATCCATTACTTCTTCTAATTCATTTTTATTTACATATCTTGGAACTTCTGTCAAGGGTAGGAAAGCATTTTCTGCTGTGTCAATATCAATAACCCATCCATTGAATGTAATATTTTCAACTTTTCCAATAACAACATTTCCTCTTCGTGGTTGATAAACTCCAGATAACGGAATAACTCTTACAAGTTTATTATATTCTTCAACTAATCCATATCTTATTGCAACAACTTCTTCTCCTCTTTTTTCTGTTCCTTCCCCTGGCAAGTAGTCGCCCTTGAATATAACTTCTCCTGGTATTACAATTTGTCTTTCTGTCATTTTATTTTAAACAAGCATCCTCCATATCTAATGCGTCTATCATCTTATCTAACATTCTACCGAGCACCGCCCTAAAAAGCGTTGTATCTTCTTGAGGGGATAAATAATTAACTACTCCACGATTTTCACCAATTATTCTAATTGCTTCTTTTTTATCTCCACTATCGTAAGCTTTTCTAAATTCTTCTTCATATAATCTTTTTAATCTGTCTTCTTCCATTTTATTCTGCTCCCCCAACTATTGCAATTTCATCGAATAATTGTATTTTCTTTTGAATTGCCGAATTATATCTTTTAATCGCATCAATCGCTTCTATATACTCCGGCATTTTAATTGCTTCAAGAGAAAGTGAATGTATATTCGGTACATGTACTAAGTTTTCTAAACTACATGTTATCTGGAAGGTAGCTCTTCCAACTTGTTTCTTCACTGATTCTGCAAAATCATGCATTGTTCTTAATTCTGCGTGAGATAAATAAGGTTTTAACTCTGGATGTTCTGCTAAATAATCAAATGCTTTATCGTAAGCTTCTTTGTCTATCAATGGTTTGACTTCAGTTTCGTAAATTTTAATTAATCTTGGGTCTTCTTTTTCTCCCATTTGTTCAATTTTTTGTCTTTCTGTCATTTTATTTATTCTTTAATTTCCTCTGTAACTGCAGCTCCATGTGTTGCTGAATTTAATTTATCATAGAAATCCATTACCATTCCAGCAGGAATAGCAACGACAACCTCAAGACTTCCATCGTTCATCCAGTTCTCTGTTTCTTTATACTGAATTATGGTATTATAAACTTTTCCTGTGTATATTGCAGGGATTGTAATCTTCACTTTCTTAATCTCTGTTTTTATAGGAAGAACCTTGCTCAACTGCTCCATAATGTCTTTCATTTGACTGTCAATGGAGGTATTTTTTATATTAACATGTGCTTCTTCTAATGCACTTTCTATCCTTTGAGGAGTATGGGGCCTTCCTGTTTGAGGATTAGTAGTATTTTTAGCAAGGAAATCAACAACTTGTTTAACTTTCTTTTCTCTTTCTTCATCTCTGTATTCTTGTGTAACTAAAATTTCTCCGTTTTTTACTATTTTTTTCCCAATTTCTAAAACATCTGTTGTTCCAAAACAATCTTCTAAATCGCTCCTTGAAGCAACATCCCCCTTTTTAGTATCTTTGAAAATTCTATCTCCTCCAACTTCAAGCCAATCAGATGTTCCTTTCTTAAATGCTAATGCCTCCTCTAAATCTACAATTATCTCGAATGGTTTTCCTTTTTGTTTTATACGAGCAATTGTTTGAGTCATTTTATCCTTTTTTATGATAATCAGGTTTTATTTTAGGTGTTTGAGAATAAGGAGTATAACCCCTTGAAGCATGCATTACAGGTAATTCTCTTTCTATTGGTCTGTCAAAGAGAAAATAGAAATTTTTGGAATTTAAAATTCCCTCCATTAATATTAAAGATAAACTTAACTTCATTTTATTTGTAGTCCTCTTTTAATACAGCAATTCCCCACCAACCTCTTTATCGTGTTTCATTTTCAGTCATCCATTCACTATTGCTTATTTTTCTAGAATCATAAATTTCTCCAATAGAAGTATCTTGGATAGTTTCAGATGAAGATAATCTATAAAGAATTTTTTGTCTTTTCATCGGGAAATCTTTGTAATCTTCATCAGTATTAGCAATTATTCTTTCAGTACTTAATGTTCTAGATGGAATATCAACTCCCGTAACTCTTTCTATTCTCCTATCACGGAAAAATAAGGAATCTTTTACAGAAATTTCTTCTAATACTATATTTTCTTTACTCTCTTTAATCATTTTGCAAACTCCTGCAAGTCATCTTCATATAATCTCGTTGCTCTTCCGTTGTCATTTTTAATATAACAAACTTCAAATCTGCTTATGTTGAATTTCTTTTCTCCAACTTCTTTTAAAATGTCCAATGCTAATTTAACCCCTTGTTTTATTGTTAAATTTGATTTGTATTTTTCTCTTAGCATTTCCTTAATCTTATCGTCGTTTTCTCCTATGGCATTTGCATGATAAGCAAGATAATTTCCAGTAACATCGCTTGTGTAAAGTTCTGCTTTTCCACTATTTATTCCAGCAACCATTAAAGAAACTCCAAAAGGACGAGCTCCGCCATATTGCGTGAATTGCTGTTTTAAATTTGAAATATCTTTTATTATTAATTCTGGTTCAATTGGGGAGTCATATGTTACCCTGTTTTGTTGTGCTAAAACTTGTGCTCTTTCAATCAAAACTCTTGCATCAGAAACAATTCCGGCAACACTAGCAATAATATGAGAATCAATTTCGTAGATTTTATTTGCAGATTTTGGTATAATTAGCTTGTCTTCTACTCTCATATCTGCTATAATAAACACTCCATCAGAACAAGTCATTCCAATGCTCGCACTTCCAAGCCTAACTGTCTTTTCAGCATATTCTACTTGAAGCAAATGTCCTTGTGGGGAGAACATAGTAGCTGTTCTGTCATATCCCATCTGTTGATGTTGTATATCTAAAGGTATATCCATTTTAATGCGGGAGAAATTTATAATTTAAATCCTATTGCTTTCTCTGTGATTTTTACAAGAAATAGGCATATTTAAATTTTATGGAGTTAACTTTTAAGATTATCTCTTTAATTACTTGCTTTTTCAAATAATCTTTGAGTTACATCTTTTCTTATTTTTTCATTAATCTTAAAGGCTTCTTCCTCTGTTGCAGGCATTAAATAAAATTGGTTTCTTTCTTCCCCAAAGGAGTTTAAAACATCTTCAATAAGAAATTCTCTAAATGCTCCTAAAGGGATAGGTGTTCCAAATCTGTATAATACAACTGGCCTGTGTGATGAGTAATATTCCATAGCATTAATTTTATAGTTTTACTTTTTTAAAGATTTATATACAACTCTAATAACAGAAAATAAGTTCAAAATGAGGCACA
>JBBSXF010000011.1:0-2438 GCA_038045905.1 Nanobdellota archaeon | reverse complement strand
GGTTGGAAAGAAGATTCAGCAAATATAAATAGGTATGTAGAAATATTTAGAATTAATTATTAAAGCAAATAGCAGTGTGAATTTTTCTGTTACGGAATAATTTATTAAAATGAAAATCAGCAAAATATTGCTATCGCAATATTTATAAAGCAGTTGCTACTTATTTATATCAGATGATAGAAAAATATAGCAGATATAGGATCTTACAAGAATTCTTCTATTTTCCTAGAAAAAATTTTCAAATGAGAGAAATATCCAGAAATACTAAACTTGCTCAACCTTCTATAATGAATCATCTTAAGGCTTTAGTTAAAGAAGGATTAATATTGAGGGAAGAAAAAGGGATTTATCCTGCATATGTGGCAAATAGAGAGAATGAATTTTTTAAGGAGTATAAAAAGGCAGATTTAATATTAAAAATGAAGCAAATAAAACTAATAGATTATATTTATGATTCTTGTTTGCCCAATGCAGTAATCTTGTTTGGTTCATCTTCTAAAGGAGAAGATACAGAGGAAAGTGATATAGATTTATTTGTTCAATCTCCAGAAAAAAAACTTAATTTAGAAAAATATGAAAAGATTTTAAAGAGAAAAATTTCATTATTTTTTGAAGAAGATTTTTCAAGATTAAGCAAGGAACTTAAAAATAATATTTTAAATGGAGTTATAATTAAGGGTTATTTAAAAGTATTTTAAAATGGATTTAATAAAAATTACCCCCAATAAAGAAAGAGCAATAAGTATCTTAAAAATGATTTTTTTGTTTGAAGAAAGAATTAAAACTCAGGATAAATTAAAAATGGCTTCTCTTATTCTTGCAGATTATTATGAAATAATAAAAGAACTTGCTACTGCTATTCTTTTAGTAGATGGATATAAAACTTTAAGCCATAAAGATTTAATTGACTATTTGGAAGAGAGATATTCTGAATTTGATGCTAATGAGATTTCTATAGTGAATAATTTAAGAGTTCTAAGAAATAGAATTACCTATGAGGGATTTTTAATTGAAATTTCTTATTTAAATAGAAATGAATCTTTGTTTAAGAATATTATTTGTAAATTAAAGAATATTTTAAATGTTAAATTAAAATGAAAAAAACATAAGTTTTATAAACTTTAGTTTATATATGTAAACTAATATGGATATGTATAAACTTAAATTTACACGATTGCAAAATGAAATATTTCGACTTCTTTGCATCAAGGCTGGAAGTTCATTAAACCAAAGAGATATAGCTAAAACATTAAAAGTTTCTCCTACTGCGGTTTCTAAAGCGTTGCCTCTTTTGGAAAAAGAGAAATTAATCGAAGTTAAAAGACTGAATAAGATAAACTTGCTTTCAATTAAATTTAATAGAGATAGTCAAATTGCTATTAATTTAAAGAAATTAGAGAATCTAAAACTTATTTATGAATCTGAATTGCTTGATTTTTTAAATGATGCTTTTCTTGGATGCACAATTATTCTTTTTGGAAGCTATTCAAAAGGAGAAGACATAAATATGCTTTTCCCAGAAGGACATAAGTCCGATATAGATATAGCGGTAATAGGGATGAGGGATAAAAAGATTGATTTAACAAAATTTGAAAAATTACTCGAAAGAGAAATAAATATTAATTTTTACGAATCTTGGAAAATTATTGACCAACATTTAAAGAATAATATTCTTAATGGGGTAATATTACATGGGGGAGTTGAATTGTGATTATCTTAAAAAAATTTGAAGAATTTATATATTTGGGAGTTATAAAAAAACAAAACCCCGATAATGAAAGAGCTAAAAATTTGATGTTGGAGTCTGAAGATAAATTGAAATTTTTTGAAAAAGTAAAAAATAAACTTGGAACCGATGAATTGAATTCTAATTATATTGTTGAAACATGCTATGATATTTTGATTGAACTTTTACGTGCTAAATTATTAATTATTGGTTACAAAACGGATTCACACGAAGCAGAAATTTCTTATATGAGAAATCTTGATTTTTCAGAAAATGAAGTTATATTTATGAACGAGTTGAGATACTTTAGGAACGGAATAAAATATTATGGGAGAATATTAACTAAAGAATACGCTGAAAAAGTTTTCATTTTTATGGAAAAAATTTATTTAAAATTAAAAAAATCATTAAAATGAAAAAACTAATACTATTTTTGATTTTAGCAATGTTTTATCTTCCAAATGTTGGTGCAGATATTATCTCTGTTAATTCTGGGGGAAGTGAGGACATTATTGTCAATCCCGATACTTATATTGAAGGATTTTTCGGCTGTGTTCCCACGACATGTGCAAAATTGGGATATAACTGCGGAAACTGGAATGACAATTGTGTTAAAATTTTAGATTGCGGAACCTGCGGGGCTGGATTTACTTGTTCTTCTGGAACATGTACAGCAATACCCCCTGAAGGAGGCGGAGGAGCAGGTGGAGGA
>JBBSXF010000010.1:0-6781 GCA_038045905.1 Nanobdellota archaeon | reverse complement strand
TAGATAACATAATTAAAGTGTTTTCTTTTTATAAAGAAAATAATTAATTTTTACAAATAGCCATTAAAACAGGAAGTTTTAAATAGTAAAAATCTATATTATTAGTATAAAAACTACTAAAACTCAATAAAAGTAAAAGATGAATCTTAGCAAACTTGAAGATAAAGCATATGAAAAACTTAAAGCAAATAACTTTGTAGTTTTTAAAATAAAAGACTTGAAGATGCTTTTGAACATCAATGAAACAAAAGCATATAATCTTATTAAATCTCTAAAGAATAAAGGAGTCATTAAAAAGAAAAAAGGATTTTTTTATCTTAACAATGCTGATGAATTTGTTATTGCTTCTAATATACATTTTCCAGCTTATGTTTCTTTTTGGTCAGCATTGAATTATTATGGATTTTCGGATAATCTTCCCAAGAAAATATTCCTTGCTACAACTAAGTACTCTAAAGAAATTGATTCCTTTAAGTATGTCTATTTTTCAAAAAAAAGATTTTTTGGATACACTTCCATCGGGAAAATGATTATTGCGAAAAAAGAAAAAGCAATAATTGACTCCCTCTTATTTCCAAAATATTCTGGCGGAATAAAAGAGATTAAATTGTCTTTAAATAATGCCTTTAAAATTTTAGATAAGAGTAAACTTATTGATTATGCCATAAAAACAGAAAGCAAGGCAGTAATAAGAAGATTGGGATTTTTATTGGAAGAAAAAGGATTCAAAAATCTTTCAAAACTTAAGAAAAATGTTGGTGAGGGTTATGAACTTTTAGATCCTACACTTTTAAAAAAGAATAATTTAAATAAAGTCTGGCTCTTGGATATAAACATATGATCTCTATTGAAGAGTTAAAAGAAGTGAAAGAAAAAAGAAAAACAAATCTTTATTATGAAGAAAAAGAATACATTCAATATATTTTTTTAAATGCTATTTCTAAATATCATGAAAAATTTGTTTTTAAGGGAGGAACCTGTTTAAGAATATGTTTTGGACTGGAAAGAGCTTCTGAGGACATTGATTTCAGCATAAACATTTCTTTAGATGAAGCAAAGAAAATAATCAAACAATGTTTAAAGGATTTTGAATATCTCAACATTGAATATAAAATTTATTCTGAGAAAGAATTTAAAGGGAATTTAAGATTGGAAATAAGATTTAATGGTCCAATTTATAGTGGAAATAAAAATTCTTCAAATACCTTGAAAATAGACCTTAACAAGCAAAAATCAAAGAATACCGAGGCAAGAGTTGTGCAAAAATTGTTCTCTGATGTTCCTTTATTTACAATAAATGTTCTTGCAGAAAAAGAGATTTTGGCGGAAAAAATAAGAGCATTAATTAATCGTTCTGAATCAAAAGATTTTTATGACTTATGGATTCTTTTTAACAAAGGGGTAGAAATAGATAAAACTCTTATCCAAAAGAAATTAATAGAAGAAAAAAGCAGATTTTCTAAGATTAGATATCCTTTAAAGCAAGAATATGAAACTTCGCTAAAAAACTTAGTTAATTTTCTTCCTTCTTATGAACAAGTGCTAAAAGAGGTTTCAGATAAATTAAACAGCATTCTAAAAAATTAAGTTATTGCACAATCTTTCAGGTAAGGAAATGAAACAACTAGTAGTGTGAGTTTTAATGTTACGGAATAATTTATTAAAGAAGAAAGTTTATACAAATTTCTTGAAGAAGATAGTGGATTCTATAGAAACTAGAAAATGGGGGTGAAATAGGAAGTTTTAAATAAAATACTCAATCTATTTAATATATGAAAGATAAAAAATCAATTGAACCAATAAAGTCTAAAATAATTAAAATATTAAAAAAACATGGAGTAGTTAGAGCTGGAATTTTTGGAAGCTATGCGAGAGGGGAGCAAAACGAAAAAAGCGATATTGATATTTTGATTCAGCCATCTGAAAATATGAGTTTATTGGATTTATCTGGTCTCAAAATTGAATTAGAAGAAAATTTAGGTAGAAAAGTTGATTTAGTTAGCTATAAATATATTCATCCTTACTTAAAAGAAAGAATTTTAGAAAGTGAAATGAGGATAATATGAAGAGAGATTTAAATTTATTTATTCATGATATTTTAGAAAGCATAGAAAAAATAGAAAATTTTATGAGGGGAATACCTAAAAAGGATTTTCTTAAAAATGAAGAAAAACAAAGTGCTGTTATTAGGGAAATAGAGGTGGTTGGGGAAGCAGTAAAAAATCTTCCTGAGTCTTTTAGGAAAAAATTTCCAGAAATTTCGTGGAATAAAATAGCAGGTATGAGAGATATAGTTATTCATTCTTACTTTAAGGTTGATTTAGATGCTGTCTGGAATGTTGTTCAAGAAGATTTGCCTGATTTGAAGAATAAGATTGAAAAAATTCTTAAAGAAAATTGAATATAACTTCGCAGAAAATAAAAATAAAACTTCTTGAAGAGGAAAATAATAAAATGAGTCAGACAATAATTAATTTGCAATAATAAACCTGGATTGCGTTGGTAAAAAATTTTAAATAATTCTTGCCTTATTAAAGTTATTAAACCTGTAGAGATAAAGAGGAATTGTGCTGGTAGAAAATGGGGGTGAAACAGGAAGTTTTATATAATTCTTAATGATGAATTAGTTATGGATTTTACTGTATTAATTGAACAGGATGAAGATGGTGTTTATATTGCAAAAGTTCCTGAAATTGGGGGATGTTATACTCAAGGGAAAAATATAGGAGAAGTTATGAAAAGAATTAAAGAAGCTATTGAGGTTTGTCTTGAAGGAGATAAAGAAGATATAACTCCTTTAAAGTTTATAGGGATTCAAAAAGTTCAAGTAGGAAAATCAGTTTCAATTTAAAATGACTGGACTCATTCAGATTTCAGGAAAAGAGTTCTGCAAAATATTAGGAAGATTAGGTTTTGAAAAAGTTTACGGTAAAGGAAGTCATATTCGGTTTAAACATCTTGATGGGAGAAGAACTGTTGTTCCGGTTCATGGAAATGAAAAATTAGGAAAAGGATTAATTTTAGAAATACTAAAACAGATAAAGTTAAGCAGAGAAGAATTTGAAAAATTATTGTAACCAAGATATAGCATTTTATTTTGTATTGTGTAACCTTTGTTGTTATTAACTAACTTCTTTAAAGAGAAAATTCTCCAATTTTATGTTTCAGATAGTGCTGGAAATGAAACAACTAGCAGTGTGAGTTTTTCTGTCACAGAATAATTTATTAAAATCGTGTGGATTAGCTGGAATTGGGTAATTAGAAAGGTATAAATATGTTAAATAACTGGTTTAATTAGACCAAAAAAGTGGTTTAACTGAAGATGTTAACAAAAAAACAATTATTACTCTTTGGAACATTTGTAGGAAATGTCTTTAAAGAATATTCTTATAAAGAGTTAAAGAAATTATCTAATGAAAAATCAAGTAATGCCTTTCAACTAGCTATAAGGGAATTTAAAAAAGAGAATCTTATAAAAGAGAAAAAAGTTGGAACTTCAAGACTATATACATTAAATCTTGAAAATGAGTTTGTTTATCGCTATCTTTCTTTGATAGTCCAATTAAAACTTTCAAAACAAGTTAATGAAGAAATAAAATTATTAGAAAAAGAACTTGAAAAGTATATTTTCTTTTATTCTTTGGTTGTTTTTGGTTCTTATGTAAATAATACCTTCAGAAAAGATTCCGATTTAGATATAGCAATTATTGTTCAAGACAAATCAAAAGAAAAAGATATTAAAATAGCTTTAAATTCAGCGAGTAATAAAGCATTGATAAAAATTGATGTTCATATTATAACTATTGAAGAATTTTTAGAAATGCTAAAAGTTGATTATGAAAACTTAGGAAAACAAATAGCACTAAAAAACTTGCCAGTTCATAATATAAATATCTTTTATAAAATAATAAAAAAAGGAATTGAAAATGGATTCAAATATTAAATTGCTACTTGAAAGAGCTGAGAATGAATTAGATTTAGCTAAGGTTATCTTTACAATTACTGAAGACAGAAAGATTCAAACAGAGATTTTTCATTTAGACAAATTTCAAACATTCTATAGTTCTGTGATAAGTCATTCATATTATTGTATCTTTTATAGTGCAAAAGCATATTTATTAATGAAGGGGATTAAAACAAATGCCCCCGAGGTTCATAAGAAAACTTTTGAATTGTTTAAGAAATTTGTAGAAAACAGGATTATTAGTGAAGAATTATTGAAAATATACGAAGATGTTTTTATCAAAGCTGAGACTTTGCTCGGAATATTCAAAACTGAGAAGAAGAAAAGAGGAGAATTTACTTATCAAAGGCTTGCACAGGCGAATAGAGAACCAACTAATCAAAGTTTAGATAACGCTAAAATCTTTTTTAGCAATATCTTCAGAATATGTTCGAAAGAAGAATAATTTTTTTCTTTATGTTTCAGATAATGCTGGAAATGAAACAATTAGTAGTGTGAGTTTTTCTGTTACGGAATAAAATCTCTTGAAGAAGAAAATCAAGCAATGAAGAAATCACTATGTGGTCTTGGAGCAGAAGAATGGTGCTGAAAAGAAATTATATAGGATTTGCTAAACTGCTTTTTGTGCAATATAATTGCACAAAAATAGCATATTTTGTGCAATGGTAATGAAAAGACTTAAAAACAAAGAATTTGTTATATTAAGATGTTATCAGAAGACAAGATAAAAGAGATACTAATAATACAAAGAGAAACTATCTTAAAAAAGAAATATGGTGTAGAAAGAACCGTATTAAAGGAGGTGGAATCTAAGCTTAAACTGCCTCATGTAATTGTTTTAACTGGGTTGAGAAGAAGCGGTAAGTCTACTTTATTAAGGCAATTAATTAAAAAAGATTATAATGATGAAGATTTTTATTATATAAATTTTGAAGACGAGCGACTTTTTGATTTTCCTGCAGAAGACTTTAATAGGTTATATGAAGCGTTAATTAGTTTGTATGGGAAGAAAAAAACTTTTTTTATAGACGAAATTCAAAATGTAGCTAACTTTGAAACTTTTGTAAGAAGATTTTACGAAGAAGGTTTTAAATTTTTTATAACTGGTTCAAGTGCCACCCTTTTAAGCAAAGAACTTGGAACAAAACTTACTGGAAGGCATTTAGACATAATTGTAAGACCCTTTTCTTTTTTGGAATTTTTAGAGATTAAAGAAGTAAAAATTGACAAAGAGTCTTTATATAAAACAGAACTTAAAGTAAAAATAAAAAAATATTTTGAAGATTATCTTACGCAAGGAGGAATGCCCGAGTATTTAATTTATCATGATTCAGAGCTTTTATCAAGAGTTTATGAAGATACTGTTATTAAAGATATTGCAGTGAGGCATAAAGTGGAAAATATTGTTGTTTTAAAGCAGTTATACCTTTATTTAATCTCTAATTCGGCTAATAAATTCAGCCTTAATTCTCTTAAGCAGTTTACTAATATTAATAGTGTAAATACTATTAAAAAATTTATAAATTATCTTGAAGAGACTTATTTTGCCAAAACGATTGGCAAATTTGATTATTCTTTTAAAAAACAAATAATTAGCAATAAAAAGTTTTATATTTTGGATAATGGTTTTATTGAAATTCTTTCCAAAAAATTATCAGAAGATAAAGGATGCCTTCTTGAAAATCTTGTTTTTATCAATTTAACCAAAGATAAGGAAGTCTTTTATTATTCAGAGAAAAAAGAATGTGATTTTATTGTTGTTAAAAATAGAAATGTAACACAGGTTATTCAAGTCTGCTATGACTTGCACGATGATAACAGAGAAAGGGAAATCTCTGGGCTTCTTGAAGCAATGAAGCAGTTTAAACTAAAAGAGGGATTAATTTTAACAAACAATCAAGAAGAAGAAATAAAGTTAGAACATAAAAAAATAATAGTAAAACCTGTTTGGAAATGGCTTTTGGAAAATGAAATTTAATTGCGTTAAAATGCAGATAAGTGTAAACTAATTTGCAGTACAATTAGAAGATAAAGCAATGAAGAAATCTCTATGCGGTTTTGGAGCAATATAGATGGGAAATCTGAAAAAACCAAATGGTTTTAGGGGGTGCTGAAAGGAAAGTTTTAAATAAAATACTCAATCTATTTAATATATGAAAGATAAAAAATCAATTGAACCAATAAAGTCTAAAATAATTAAAATATTAAAAAAACATGGAGTAGTTAGAGCTGGAATTTTTGGAAGCTATGCGAGAGGGGAGCAAAACGAAAAAAGCGATATTGATATCTTAGTTAAATTTGATGGTAGTTTATTAACTTTAGTTGGAATAGAAAGAGAGTTAAAGGAAAGTTTGGGAAAAAAAGTAGATTTGCTAACTTACAAAAGTATTCATCCTTTATTGAAAGATAGAATTTTAAAAGATGAAGTGAAGATAATATGAAGAAAGAATCTTTAATATTTGTTAAACATATTTTAGAAGCGATTACAGATACAGAAGAATCTACGAAAAATCTTTCTAAGAAAGAATTTAAAGAAAATAAAGACATTAAAGATGCGACTATTAGAAGATTAGAAATAATTGGTGAAGCGGTTAAGAATATTCCCGATTCATTTAAAGATAAATATCCAAAAATACTCTGGAAAGACATTGCTGGGATGAGAGATAAATTAATGCATCATTATTTTGGAGTAGATTTAGAAATAGTTTGGAAAGTTATTAAAGAAGATTTGCCTGATTTGAAGAATAAGATTGAAAAAATTATTAAAGAAAATTGAATATAACTTCGCAGAAAATAAAAATAAAACTTCTTGAAGAG
>JBBSXF010000009.1:0-4101 GCA_038045905.1 Nanobdellota archaeon | reverse complement strand
CATAATTAAAGTGTTTTCTTTTTATAAAGAAAATAATTAATTTTTACACATAGCTCATTTAATGTTAAAACATACTTGTGACAATACGTTTTAGAATAAGAAAAATAGCATCCATATTTTTCTTCCTTAGGTTTGTTGGCTTTTTGTTGTTCAATCCACACTAATCTTGTTGGATTTAAGATATTACTTTTAACTTCCTCTAAGTCAATTCCTCTACCCAATGCTCTAATTTCTGCATGTGTTGTGAAAATTATATCTGTTCGTTTATATCTGCACAATCTTTCTTTAAAATTATCTAATTCCATTTTTACTTCTTTTTTCTTTTTTTAACGAAGTATTGTATCCCAATTTATTTAATAATTTTTTTAATCGTGTAAGATAATTTATAGTGTCGTCTAATTCTTGAAACCAAACAATAGCATAATATTCTTTATCATTAATGCACTTCTTTTTTGAAAATAAAATTTCTGAACATCCATCAGGCAATTTTTTAAAACCCAATATTTTGTTTCTTTTTACTTTCTTTTCTTGTATTCCGAACAAACCTCCATCATAGAGAGTGAATTCTTTATTCTTTAAATCAATAGAACATGCTCCGTTTTTGCTAATCCATTCTTCAACTACCTCTTGTTTTGTTTTCATATGTATGATAAGTTAGATATATTTGTAAACTTTTTGTTAGATAACTATTTATTTCTCATTTTTTAGCTGTTGCCTTTGCTGTTGATACAAAAACTTTCTGGACAGAAAAACTCTTGTAAATTCCTTCAAGAATATCTGTTCCTGCATATCCTGCAAGAAGAGAAAGCCGAGGGTCAAAATTAAAAACAATTCCTACAAAAACACCTATGACAAGAGCAACAAGAACAGTTATTGCATAATATCCCCATAAAATTCTTCTTCTCAATGATAATGCCTTTAGCAATCCGACAAAACCACGTGTTAGTCCGCCAATGCCTCCTAAAAGTCCTGCGAGAATTGTTGCATCCATCCTATCTATTTCTCCAAGTAACATTATGTCTTGTTGTTAACGTAGATACATGGTTTCTCCACCACCCAATTAAAACAAGAAATCCAGCAATAAATAATCCAATGCTTAAAATAATCGACCACATAAAAACTTCTGAACTATGTAAAAAGGGATTTGTAAATGATAATCTAAATAATATTAATGAACTAATAATTAAAAATACTGCAATAACTAATGGATGTTTTCTTGAAAAGTAGTTTAATTTTTTAAAATTTGAATGTTTCCTATGTTCGTGATGCGAGTGATGTCTAGAATGATGATGTCTTCTACCTCTTCTTCCCATTATATGAATAAAGAAAAGGAAATTATAAAGGTTGCGATTTAGTATTTAGTTAATGTGCAGAACCTAACGCTTATTTGTAAATTTTATCGTGGTGGTCAAAATCAATAATTTTGACAATATTTCTTTCATAATTAATTTCAAAAGTTAATACAAAATGCCCGAAATGAATTCTTCTTTGTCCTTTCATATCGTTAGATAATGGTTTAAAATGCTCGGGGTTTGTTTTAATCTCGTCAATCTTTTTATTTATTGCTTCAAAAAGTACTTTATTCTTTTTTGCTATCTTGTAAAATTTTTTATCAGCTAAATCAGAAACCTCTAATTCATACATTAATTAGATAGGATTAATTAATTTAAATATCTTTTTTTAAAGTCGGTTACTTTTATGAATTTTCCTTTGCTAATTTTATCCAACTTTTTTAGATATTCTTCTCTAACCTTCGGTTCTTCAGTCATTTGGGATTGTATAAAAAAATTAACTTGCTTACTCATACTAAATCCATTCTCTTTGCAGAATTCAGAAAATTTTTTATAAACCCCTTCATCAAGATTAAATGTTTTCAATACCATCTTATTTAATGTTATTTAAGGTTATTAAACTTTTCGTTTGATAACTATTTCCCCTTTTCCATTTCATCTATCTTCTCTTCGATATTCCCTTTTTTTGTGAGGTCTTCTGGAATTCTATATTCAACCCATTTAACTCTCTTTTTTTCTATTGTTTCTTTTAGATTTTTTTCGTGCTGATTCAATTTAGCATTTCCGCTTTTTACTTCTACAAAAACAACCTCATCTATTTTTTTATCATCCATTCCTTTGAATACAATCAAATCAATTGGTTTTCCAATAAATCTGCATTCTGTTGGAAGATATTTAAAATCAGGAAGAAAAGGTGCGAGTTGTTCTGAAAATTGCCCTCCTAAAACTGCTCGTGATTTCATAATCGCGTCTTTTCTATAAGAAGGCAGTTCTCCTTCCCAATATCTATCTTGCTTGGAAATTCCTGCTTTTCTTCCAAACCAATAAGCAATGACGATTGCAATTAAAAAAACTACAAAGAAGATTATTGTTAGTATATCCATTTTACAAAATCGTTGCCTTAATTATCTTAACAACTTCCAAAGGTTTGTCTTGAGAATTTGTTTCAACTTTTGCTATCTTATCAACTACATTCATTCCTTCAATTACTTTTCCAAATACTGGATGTTTGCCGTCGAGAAAATTATTATTCGCTAAATTTATGAAGAATTGACTTCCGCCTGTGTTTGGCCCTGCATTAGCCATTGAAATTGTTCCTCTATCGTTGTTGTCCAAATCTGTTCTTGTAAATTCATCTTTAATATTATAATTTGGCCCACCCATTCCTGTTCCTGTTGGGTCTCCGCCTTGAATCATAAATCCATCAATAACTCTGTGAAAAATAACTCCGTCGTAAAATCCTTGCTTAACTAATTTTATAAAATTTCCAGAGGTTATAGGCATCTTCGAATACATTTCTATAACTATATCTCCTTTGCTTGTTTCTAATTTAACTTTTGTATTATTATTGTTTATCATATTTCCTGTTAGTTGGAATGCTATAAATCCTAAAATAAGAACAGAAATTATGCTTATTAAAATTATCTTTTTTTGTTTGTTCATTTTTTCTTCCTCATTAGCTCTCTTTGATTAATCAGCATAAAAACTATTGCACCGATAATAAAGTAAGGATTAACTAAAAATGTTAAGATGATAAATCCCAAGGCAATAAGTGCGAAAATTACAACTTTTAAATTAAATTTGGATTTCATGCGTATAAATCGATAGTTTTATATATAAATGTAAGGTTAGTACAATCATATAGGGGAACGCGACCTGACGAAAGCCATATTTTGTTATGGGGAGTAGGATAGACGGACGCCACAACCCTGTATTATTCCTTTAATCTTTCTATGTTTAATAAATTATCCAAAACAAGACTCGCTTGATATTCTGGTGTTCTTTTTACAAGTTCACTTTCTTGTTTTATAACCACATTTTCTCCATCTACAATATTAACCATTTTTCTAAAAGCTAAATACTGACGATTATCTACCGAGACAAAGATTATACAATTTTCATGTTTCTTTAAAAATTCAAGCACTTCTAGATAAATTTCCATATTCTTATGCAAAGATTTTATTTTTAATTTCAAAAAAGAAGATTTGATATTATCTCTCTTTATGGTTTTATTAACATTCTTAAGATATAACTTTCTATCTTTAGCTTCTTTATAATGTCTAAACCTCAATATTTTTGGAAGCAATTCTTTTAACTTCTCTTTTTCAATTATAGAACAACCAATTAAATTTTCTGAATAATCTACAAAGATATAATAATCAAACTCTTTCATTTTAAACAATAATTAATTATTTCTTATGATGCTTTCTTAATTCCCCGCGAACAATAAAGAACATTAAAAGCAGAATTCCCAAACTTAAAAATAAAATCGTTCTGACGTAGTCTTGATAATATGTGAAGTAAATTGCAAAAATAAACGCGATTAAAATTAACGCGTCCAAAAGTGTGAAGAAAATTCTCTTAATTCTTCTTTCTGCAAATTTTTCTTTTTGCCTCAAATAAGCTAATTGAATGTGATGAGCTTCTGCTGGTTTTGTGCTGATTATTTTTCTTTTTGGAGTTCCTGCTCTTTTTGCTTTCTTCTTTGCCATAGACTATCTAGTAAAAGATAGTATAAAAAACTAACTATGATAAGATACTGTAAAAATATCATCACCTAAGATTTGGCAACAGCTTCTATAAGTTCCAA
>JBBSXF010000008.1:0-2179 GCA_038045905.1 Nanobdellota archaeon | reverse complement strand
TCCACGAACTAATTTTCGGTTTTGCCTAGGACATATGTCCCTTGGGTATACATTAAAAATTAAAGCTAAAAATACAAAAGTTTTATAAAGATTTTTTACTATGAATTATCACGCCAATCGCTATGATATTCGTCCAACGCTGTTGGGGGGGTAGATTAGGATTCAGTTTAACGACTCCTTGGCGTAACTTTTTTAAGTAAATATTTTTCAATATCTTCTAAAGAAATATTAACATAAGTATTAAGGAAATTTTTTTTATCTCTTCTCATCATATTTGCATAAATATGGGCATATGATGTAGGAAGTAATTTTCTAAATTGAGGAATTCCTGTTTTTAAGCCAAGTTGTTCATTTAATAAAAATCTAATACTTTGACATATTTCATTTTCTCTTCCTTTGAAATCTCTGCATAAAGTTAATGAGAAAAATTCTTGCTTTCCAATAGATTTAAACAAATAATAAACAATTATACAATAAATTCTTGCCTTTAGTCTTCCTCTTTTTGATTCAATTGCATCATAAGGATAATTAAATTTATTATTTTTCCAATCTAAAATTAGAGAATCAACTAATGTTTTATTAAATTTAAATCCCTTTACTATACTTCCATCTTCTTTTGCAATACAGATTGTAAAATCTCTATCTCCAAACATATCATACCCTGCTACATCAATCTCAAACTTCATTAATACAACAGATAAAAATAATATAAAAATTTATCTGGTAAGTAGGATGTTACTTTAGCTAAATTATCCATTCACTCTTTTATTCAAAACCATATATTGATCCACCATTCCTAATTCTTTGTATAATGTAAGGAGTTTTTGATTTATGTCTTTCTTTTCAAAATCTGAATAATTCATTGAAAGCATTTTTTCATAAGTTTGAACTGCCTTATTTCTTCTTTTTTCTCTTCCATATAATTGAGCTTGATTTTTGTAAAACTCTTTTATTGCAATTGATATTTTTCCTCTTTCCATTACACTTGCTTCAGAGAGAGCTTTTTTTAGAGTTATGTCTGCTTTGTCAAGAAACCCAGCTTTAATGTAACACTCTGTCGCCTTTGTGAGATAGTTTACCTTGTCTTTTTCAACAAGAGAAATTTCTATTAATCGTATATATACTTCTGCTGCATCCGCAAACATATTTCTTCTTTCGTAGATTCCGGTTAGTTTAAGATATACAAATCTTTTTATGTCAATAGGGGGATTTTCTTTAATAAAACGGGTAATATTATCAATTTGAACATAGTCTCCTTGCCCATTGAGTTCTTTCTCAATGTCTATTTTTGTCATCTCTTTCCTTAGCATAAAAATCTCACAAAATAGAAGTATTTAAGGATTATTATTATGAATTCTGATTCTTCTAATTCATCTTCTGAAGTTTGTTTTAAGGAAATTTAAGAACGCTTTTATTAAGATTATCACTACAAAACCAATACCTATCGCTACTATAATTTGTGCAATGATGCTATTTGCAATCCACGACATAAAATCTAAATTAAATCCAGCTTTTTCTCGTATAAAAAATAGAACAAGAACTACTAACCCGACTATCACAAGAAAACTAAAAAATTTCTTATTCATTATTGATATAATCGCTATAGATATTTAAGCTTTTTTAGTAACCCTGAATTTTCTTTTTCAAAGTTTTTAATATATTTTCTAAATCTTCAAAATCCGCCATTGTATTTATTGGACATTCAAAGTTAGTATTGTCCCCTGTAATTGAAACAAGAAATTTGCTCTCTTTTTTAACCATAAAGAAATGATATAATTGGAGTTTAAAAGTTTTTATGAGAAAAAATGTATTAATTTATGGGTGAGTTAATTTCCATCTTTCTTGTAAACATATTATCCTTCTCCAATCATTCATCATAGATGTTAAATCTTTGTGAATTTTTTCTTTTTCTTCCTGAGAATTTTCTTCATCGAGAAGTTTAGAATAGCCTTTATAATCTTCTAAATAAAATCTAGATAAGCTATCAAAGCATATTCTAACATTATAACCATCTGATCGTCCTATTGAATTTGATACTGCTATCTTTAATATACAAATTTCTTTTCTATGAAGATGAGACATCGAGTTTTCACTAACCAACAATTTATAAAACTTTTGTAGAAGAAGCTGTGTTGCATGATTAGGGCAACATTACTGGTATTATCTCTAAATTTGCTTT
>JBBSXF010000007.1:0-1627 GCA_038045905.1 Nanobdellota archaeon | reverse complement strand
TTTCATCTTCCCCTATTCAAAATCCTCTGCTTTTATTACTTTTCTTCCTGCAAAATCAGCATTTCTTGCAGATTGTTTAATAAGTTCTTTTGCTTTTTCAGTAAGTCCTTCTTTAATTTTCTTCATTGCTAATTTTCCTATCTTTTTATTTTCTTTTTTTGCAAGTTTATTTATTTCCTTGGAAGTTATCATTTTATTTGTATTTGTCGTTTTTCAGTTTATATTTTACAATTCTATCTGGAATGATTATTGGAAAATCAAGATATTCTATTTTCCATTTTGCAAAAAATTCCTTGAGAAATTCTGAATTTTTAATGGGGCATAAGAGGGTATTATTTGCAAATTTGTAGCAGTTATTTTTTTCAACCACTCCTTTTTCCTTTCCTCTTCCATACAACGAATAATGAAGTTGAATTTTTTTGGAATTGCTAAGAGTTTTAATGGAATATTTAAACAAAATTAAATTGTTATAACCTAATCCTTCACTAAAGGATTTTTTAGTTCTAAAGCTGTATGCTTCTGCTAAAATCGCTTCTCTTGCGATAAACTCTGGTCTAAACAATTCGCTATATCTATTTCCAGTAATCTCAAAATTGCTACTTATTTCCTTTAATTCTTTCCTTAAACTATAATCTAAATCAATAATATTTCTTGCACTTTCAGAATAAATAACAAATAAATCAATATCATTCGGATGTTCTTTTCCCCTTATAACAGAGCCAACTAAGAGCACATCAATAACTTCTGGTTTTTTAAGAAAACTATTAATAATTTTCAAAAATCTTTTGTTCTTTAATAATTCTTTCAACATTTTCTTTTATCCTAATGCAGTCTTTATTATTTATGATAAATGAATAAGTTTCCCTATACAAAGGATAAAGATTATCCAAAATTCTGTATAATTCAATATGCTTGTTTTCTAACATTCTAAACCTTTCAGAGTGGTCTTTAGGAATTTTTCCATCTTCTTTTAAGATTATTAAATCTAAAACAGAAAAAAGTGCTTTAAAATATAAGATAGCTGAAGAAGTAAAATCATTAAGATTATAAATAATCTCTGCGGATTTGATAAAGTTCTTTATATTATTAAGTAAGATTTGACTCTCATCTTTTTCCATGTTAATATAATTAACAAATATGGTATTTATAAATGTTTTTGTTAATGCAATTAACAAACCTATTTTCCCATCAACTTCCTAATGATTCCCATAACTTCCCCTGCATTAACTTTCCCTTTCATCTCTTTCATAACTAATCCCATATATGCATTTTCAGAAAGATTAGGTTTCTCCCTGATCATATTCATAATTTCCTCTTCTAATCCCACTGTAGCTTTCTTTTCTTGTTTAGCAACCTCTTCCAATTTCTTCCCTTCCATTAAATCAGAAAAAATCGGCTTGATTTGATTCTTGTCTATATTTCCTTTCTTAACCTCTATAAGCATTCTTTCCAGAATATCAATGTTCAACACGCTTTCAATTTCATCAATATCTTTCTTTAATTTTGTAGATAATTCATTTCTCCAAATAGTTAGCATTTTAGCAACCAACTGCGGTTCTTGCGAATAAACTTTTAATAAAACTTCAAAGTCATCCAAATATCCTTCTAAGATTAATTTAATTAACTC
>JBBSXF010000006.1:0-4123 GCA_038045905.1 Nanobdellota archaeon | reverse complement strand
ATTGCAGTAAGAGGAGAAGGAGAGATTACAATTATTGAAATCTTAAATTGCTTAGAAAAAAAAGGAGATTTAACAAAAATTAAAGGAATAATTTGCAAGAACAAAAAAAATGAGACAATCCTAACAACAGAACGTGAACCAATAAAAGATATAGAATCTATTCCCCTTCCTGATTTTGAAGGAATGGAATTCGAGAAATTTTTAAAGCATTCTCATTGCAACGATAGCTGGACAAATCAGGTATTTGATTTTCCCAGGCCATATCCTCTTTTAGGTAGCAGGGGTTGTCCATTTAATTGCACTTTTTGTTGGCATTCTGAAAGATATAGAGCAAGATCTATAAAAAACATAATAGAAGAATTAGAATTAATGATTAAAAAATATGATATTAACATAATCACCATTTATGACGATTGTTTCTCTGCAGATAAAAAAAGATTATATGATTTTTGTAAACACATAAAGAAATTATCTATAACATTATCCAAAAATATTAAATGGACTTGTCAATTGTTGGTTAATACTGTCGACGAAGAAATGCTTGCTACTATGAAAGATGCGGGTTGTGACAGCATTAGCTATGGTTTTGAAAGTTTTAGTCTAACTGTACTCAAAAGCATGAGAAAACCGATTACTCCTGAAAGAATCGACAAGGCGTTAAAGGCAACTCTTAAAGCAAAAATAAGCATTCAAGGAAATTTTATTTTTGGGGATGTAGCAGAAACCAAAGAAACATCTAAAGAAACTTTAAGATACTGGGAAAGTATTCCAGAAGCTCAGCAAATTTCACTTGGATTTGTTCAGCCATACCCTGGAAGTATTTTGTATGATTATTGCTTGAAAAAAGGAATAATCCGAGATAAAATAGATTACATACAAAATCAAATGAGCCCAGATACTCGTCTGAATATGACCGAAAAAATGACTAATGAAGAGATAGGGGAACTAAATAAAAAATTGCTAGATACTTTTAGAAAACATTTCAAATTTGTAACTCCAACCTCTTTTCATAAAACAGATAAAAATATTTATGAATTTGATTTCAAATGTCCTTTTTGCAAACAGACGACACACTATCAGAATTGTGCAATAGAAACCCCATTTATTTATGGATTTCATTTAATATGCAGGCAATGCCATATGCGTTCTGTTTTGGTTGGTCCAATAAAAAAATTAGCATATCAGCATTATACCAAAACAAGAAAACTAAGGAATCTTTACACAAAACTAAAAAAAGTTTTTAAGCAAAAAAGAATTTAAGATAAGGAAGATTAATAAGTAAGCTTTTTAAGCAATACTTTTCTCGAAAAGAGATGAGTACCCCCTCTTATAAATATCCTCTCGGGGAAGGATTATATTTGGATATTTTTTCTCTTGATCCAAAAATTTGGGAAGGTGAGATTAGCACAATTGCAACTTCTTTGGAGGGCAAAGCAAATCTGGATTTAGGAAATTTGTCTAAAACCATAATAAAAAAAGGGCATATTGACTCCATACAACAATTAAAACTTATTCCAGAACAAGGAAAGTACAATGTTCCAAGTCCCCTTCAACCATATAGGGAAGCTATTCAAAAAGACTGGGATAGCAAAGGCAGATTTAATGGTCCAGTATTAATAGCAACAGGAGAAATTGCAAATCCTCTAAGAGTTATTCAGGGAGGTTATTATGATTTTGCTGCAACAAAATTATCAAATAAACCAGCTGATTTGTTGCCGGAGGTTTATCAGGAGGGAGAAACTGTAGGAGAAATATTAACTAAAAATGGAATTAATCTTGAGAAAAGGGCAAGATATTTTGGACTTGCACATTTAATATGGCCGTCAAACGGAGAAGAATTTTTATTAGTTCAAAGAGCTAAAGGAATGGGCATAGCTGCAGACTGTATTTCCACTCCTGGTTCTACGCCAGACCTTGTTCTTAATAGTGTTGGATTAACAAAATCTGGATTCGGTATAACAGAATGGTGGAGTTACCATCTTGCAGAAGAGATGAAAGACGAATTTAATTTAAGATGGGGAGACTTTTGGACTACAGATATGCTTCTTTTTGATGATAGAGAAATGATACCTTTTGGAGCAATAAACATATTCACTAATTTGTCCGCTAAAGAAATAGCAGAAAGGGCATATGGCGATTCAAGAGTTCTTAAAGAACATACTATTTTGTATAGTATGAAATCAGAAGCAATAAACAATTTTTTACAGAAGTATCCTGTTCTTCCAGCTATTGCTAAAGCTTTAGAAAGTTATACTTGAAGAAAAATAAAATGGTAATCCAAAATTATTCTCCAATAAATTATAGTAGCTGGAATTTTGAAGGTACAGGGAAGAATATTATGCCCTTGCTCAATTCTCTTGAAAAACAAATTTGGGAAAGAGCTTTGCCTTTACAAGATAAAAGAAATGATACGGGGCATGCAGAAGTTGCAACTTACTTTGCATTACTTTTAAATGAAAAGGTAGGTAGAAACAGAGATATAATCATTCCTTCTATAATCCTTCACGATATTGGATATGATATAAGTCCAGAAGGATTTAGAGAAGCTTTTCTAACAAATTCAGATAAGGATGTGCAGTTAAGAATAAGATTAGAACATCAAGTAAAAGGAGGAGTTTTAGCTTATAATCTCCTTAAAGAAATGCAATTTCCATCCGACTATCTAACTCATGTTTTGAGAATTAATCTTGACCACGATACTCGCTTTTACGAGCCAACTCCAGAAGGAGAAGTTGTCCAAGATGCAGATGTTTTATGGCGTTTTACCAAACCTCAGATTGATGCATATCTTTTAGGGAAATCTTTAGAAGAAATTAGAGCCTTCTCAAACAAAAGTCTTTCAAAATTGCATTTATCTATCTCAAAAGACATAGCTGAAATAGAACTTGAAAATTCCCTTGTTTCTCTTTAAATAAAATTTTAAATAAAAAAAGACTAAATATATTATTAAATAAAGTTGTCGTGCTCAAAAGGATTTTTTAATCGGTACAAATACCTATTTATCACATCTAATCTACACCCTTTCCTGCAGCTTTCGCATCCCCTTTCCTTTAACTTTTTTAGAATTTCTTTTCTCTTTTCACTTGCCCAAATTTCAGAAAAGCTTTTTTCATGCAAATTGCCGTATGTAAATTCTTCGTTTCCATAAAACAAATTACAGGGAACAACATTTCCCAGAGCATCAATAAGAGCAAAAAAAGGAATACCGTAACATTCAGGATAATTAATTCCTCCTTGTATCCTTTCAATTGTTTCTTTTCTAAAAAATATTTTAAAACTATCAGAGTTAAATTCCTTTAATTGTTCTTCAATTTTATTATATTCTTGAGAATTCATTATCAAGTCATTTATGCTGTCTGGATGTTTTGAATAAGGTTTAATCTGTAGATTATCCGCTCCAATATCTTTGAGTATTTTTGTCAGTTTAATTGCTTCATTCATACTTTGTGGTATCATTAAGAACTGTGCTCCAATAATTACTTTAAGATTATTCTCTCTTTTTATTCTTACACACTCTTTTAGGTTTTCAATTAATTTATCAAAATCATCAGGCGAAGTTCCATGAATCAAAGAATAATTTTCTTTGCTTCCAGAATCAATGCTAAACCTTATCCATGATAAATAAGGAAGGCATTGTTTTATTTTTTCATTATTGAACGCTGCACCATTTGTAGTTATTGAAACATCAATCCCGCTATCCTTCGCTGTTTTCACAAAAAGTCCGATGTCTGGATGAAGTGTAGACTCCCCTTCTCCGGCGAACATAATTGATTTGACTCCTTTTTCACCCATTTCTTTAATGGCTTTTAGCATTACTTCTCTATCAATAAAAACTCCCTTGGTATTTAAAAAATCTAAAGCACAGAAGATACATTTGTGGTTGCACGAGTTTGTCAGTCCAATTTCAATGTATATGGGGTAACAGTCGCCATTCTTGCGCCATTCAGAAACTCTTTCAGGATGGTACATTAATTTGTGATTAGAGATATCAATTTCCATTTTAAATAAAATTATTTAACTTTCCTTTTAATTATTATGTATTTACGATATATCTTTTTTTCTTATAAATAATGTATACCCAAGGGACATATGTCCTAGGCAAAACCGAAAATTAGTTCGTGGA
>JBBSXF010000005.1:0-1047 GCA_038045905.1 Nanobdellota archaeon | reverse complement strand
ACTTTGATTTTTCTAAACTATTTTAGGGTAGGACATATGTCTGGTGGGAGCACATAAAAATAGTGAAAGTTAAGTTTATAAATACTGTTTAATTAAAATAATTATGAAAGGGTTAGTGATTTTAAGTATAATCAGTTTATTCTTAGTAGGATTTATCGGAGCAATTGGAATAACAGGCAGTGCAGTTGATGGTAAAATTTGCTGTAAATTAACTGCAGTAGTTCCAGATGCTGTTCCAAGTTATGAATTGATGAATAGTGATGAATGTGCAAATGAAGATGCAAGTGGTGAACCAATATATGGTGCAAATCACGAAATTGTAGAAGATAGTTTTTGCGAAACAGAAGATGATGATGTTGAAGATGAAGCAAAGGATGATTTAAATGATGATGTTGAGGATGAAATAGAAGATGACTCAAACGACGAAGAGAATAAAACTGATGAAATAATTAAAGAAGAAAATAAAAAATTAAGAGAAATGCTAAAAGAAAGATTAAAAGCCAAATTAAGTGAAATAGAAAAAAGAAAGTTAATTCAAGAAAAAAACAGATTAAAGTTTGAAGCTAAAACTGGTGTTGAATGCCCTGAAAGTTGTACATGCACAGGAAGTGCAATGAAATGCACATTAGCAAACGGAAGGGAAATGACAATTATGGCTGGAAACTCTGGAAATACAATTGTTCAAGTTAAAGGAGAAAATATGACTACCAAAGTAGTCCTATATAAAGCTGAAGATGGAAAAGTTTATGGAGTATTCAAAAACAATGAAACTAAGCAAGTGAGAATGCTTCCAGACCAAGTAAGAGAAAAAATAAGAGAAAAATTAGCAAGACAACTTGAAAAAGAAAACATCACATTAACAGAAGATGGAACTTATCAATATGATGGAGAAAAAAGAAAAAGATTATTCTTTTTCATATCAGTCAAAACAATGGTAAGAGCAGAAATTGATCCAGAAACAGGAGAAGTGTTAGAAATTAGCAAACCAAAATGGTGGGAATTTTTAGCAAGTGATGAAGGAAATCAAATAGTTGGGGCTAGCTGTGG
>JBBSXF010000004.1:0-2300 GCA_038045905.1 Nanobdellota archaeon | reverse complement strand
TATTTAAAGCAAAATTAACTAAGACATTTGCATATTTTTCTAAAATTTCTTCAGAAGGAATGTATTTTTCTAAATCCATATTTTAGCTTAAATTAGATTGCTTTATAAATTTTATTCAGACAATTTCATAATTGCGTCTGCTAAATCCCCTGTTTCTTCCAATGCTTTTTTTGCTTCTGCTTTACTGCATCCTGTTTTTTCTATAATTGTTTTAATATCTTCTTCAGAAAAATCTTCGCTTGTTTCTTCAGAGACATCTCCTGTTATTTGAAAAGACTCTTGTCCACCCATTTTTATCTTGATTACAGAAGGATTGTTTATGACTATTTTTCCACCATCATCTTTTTCAATTATTACTCTTGGAGAAGGAATATCTTGCTGATTTATTCCCATCTGTTTCATCATAGCCTGCATTTGCTTTGGATTAATATTGGGAATCATATTTTAACAAAGAGTTGTAAACCAATTCTAAAAAGGATAATTAAGATTACAAATAGCACAATATGTGTTGGTTTTAGATTGAATTTACTCGGATATTCTTCTTTAAATTTGACTAATCCGCCAAATCCTGAAGGGACATTTACTCCGCTGTCTGATGCCATGATTTATTTAGAGGGATAAGGTATTTAAAAGTTTCTTGGCATATTAGTTTATGGTTGAAGATTTGAATGGGAATAAAAAAATTGAAGAGACTTGCAAAAGGTTATGGGAAAAGGAAGGAGTCTATAAATTTGAACTTAAGAGTAAGAAAAAGATTTTTTCTATAGATACTCCTCCTCCAACTGTGTCTGGAAGAATGCATATTGGACATGCTTGTTCTTATAGTCAAGGAGATTTTATTGCAAGATTTATGAGAATGAACGGGTTCAATGTTTTTTATCCGTTTGGAACAGATGATAATGGACTTCCTACAGAAAGACTTGTAGAAAAAAGTAAGGGAGTAAAAGCAAAAGAAATGCCAAGGCAAGAATTTATCAAATTATGCATGAGCTTCTTAAAAGAAGAGCTTCCCGCTTTTGTGCAAGATTGGAAAAATATTGGAATAAGCTGTGATTGGGATATGAAATATTCAACTATCGATGATAATTCAAGAAAAATTGCACAATGGTCTTTTTTAGATTTGTATAGCAAAGGAAGAATGTATAGAAAAGATGCTCCTGCAATGTGGTGCCCTGAATGCAGAACCGGAGTTGCACAAGTTGAAGTTCAAGATAAAGAAATTGATTCTATGTTTAATGATATTCTTTTTAAAATTGGAAATGAAAATGTAAAAGTTGCAACAACCCGCCCAGAATTATTGCCTGCCTGTGTTGCTGTTTTTTATCATCCAGATGATGCAAGATATAAAAAATTCAAAGGAAAAAAAGCAAAAGTTCCATTATTTAATTTTGAAGTTCCAATTATGGAAGACAAAAGAGTAGATATAAAAAAAGGGACAGGAATTGTAATGTGTTGCACTTTTGGAGACCAGACAGATATGGAATGGCAAAAAGCTTACAATCTTCCTATCAAAATTGCAATTTTAGAGAATGGAAAAATGTCTTATCTCGCAGGAAAATATGAAGGAATGTTTATCAAAGAAGCTAGAAGAGAAATTTTAAACGATTTAAGAGAGCAAAGACTTTTAATTAATCAAACCCCAATCAAACATTTTGTAAATGTTCATGAAAGATGCGGAACAGAAATAGAATTTGTAAAAAGCAAGCAATGGTTTGTTAAATATTTGGATTTAAAATCTTATTTATTGAAATGGGGAAAAGAATTGAATTGGCATCCTGAATTTATGCGACATAGATATGATAATTGGGTGAATGGATTGCAATGGGATTGGCTTGTTTCAAATCAAAGATATTTTGGAGTTGCTTTTCCTGTTTGGTATTGTGAAAAGTGTGGAGAAGTTATTTTAGCAAAAGAAAGTCAACTTCCTGTAGAACCTATTAAAGACAAACCCCCTGTTGTTAAATGCCCTAAATGTCATTCTGATAAAATTATTCCTGAAACAGATGTTCTCAATACTTGGTTTACTTCATCTATGTCCCCTCAACTTGCTATTCAGCATGTGAAAGATGAGAATGCAAGAAAAAAATTATTTCCTATGAATTTGCGTCTTCAAGCACACGAAATAATTTCTTTTTGGCTGTTTAATACAGTAGTAAAATCAAGATTGCATTTCAAGAAAAATCCATGGAAAGATACAGCAATTTCTGGGTTTGTTACGATGAAAGGAGAGAAAATGTCAAAGAGCAAAGGAAATGCTGTTTCTCCTCAAGAAGTTATGGAAAAATATGGGGCAGATGCCT
>JBBSXF010000003.1:0-4423 GCA_038045905.1 Nanobdellota archaeon | reverse complement strand
GAATTTATCATTTTATTTTTTAACTTTTGAATTTTGGATTACTCCGGACAAAGCTATCCTATCAAAAGGTTTAAAAGATTAAATTGCGGTTTAGTAACATGTCAGAAAAAGCAGAAGAAAAAATAGAAGAACAGCATGAAGAGAAAGCTAAAAAAAGCAAAAAGAAGTCTCAAGAAGAATTCGAGAAAGAAGTGCTTAAATTAGCAGAAAAAGGGCTTACAAGTGAAAAGATTGGGGAGGCTTTAAAGAAAGAAGGAATTCACTCAAAAGATTATAATAAGAAAATAAAAGAAATACTTGGAAGCAGATACATAAGTCCAGATGAAAAGAACATCCAAGAAAAACTAACAAAAGTAGAAAAACATTTAACAAAAAATAAAGGGGACAAGAGAGCAAAAAGAGACAAAGAAAGAGTTTCTGCAAAGTTAAGAAGACTCAAAAACTACTTGAAAAACTGATAAAATTTTTGTTTAATAAAGGTGTTGAAAGAGGATGGCATTTAAAAATCTTGAATCAGAAATAGAATTAATAGCTAACAAATTTATGGAAGCGTGCTCTTCTAAAGAAATATTTGTAATAAGTCATTTTGATACTGATGGAATAACTTCTGCAACAATTATGATACAAACTTTAAAAAAATTAGATAAAAGATTTTCTTTAAAAATTGTAAAAAGATTAGAAGAAGAAACAATTGCTAATCTTCCTACTGATAAGGTGGTGCTATTCTTAGATTTAGCTTCAGGAAGTTTAGACACTATTGCAAAAACAAATCTAAAAGAAGTTTTTATAATTGACCATCATGAAATATTTCAAGAAATTCCAAAAATAGTAAATATAATCAACCCTCACCTTAATGGAAAAGAAGAATTAAGCAGTTCAAGTCTAACTTATCTTTTTTGCAAGCAGATAAATGAAGAAGATAAAGAATTAGCAAAACTTGCAATTCTTGGAATGATTGGAGACTCTATGGAAAATAGTATAGATAAATTAAACAATTTAATAATCAACGACGGAGAAGTTAAAAGAAAACGTGGATTGCTAATCTATCCTTCAACTCGCCCACTAAATAGAACTTTGGAATATTGTTCAGACCCGTATATTCCAGGGATAACTGGAAATAGTGTTGGTGTTACAGAATTATTAAGAGAAGTTGGATTAAATCCTCCAAATGGGAAGTACAAAAGTCTTATAGATTTAGATGAAAATGAGATGTCAAGATTAGTAACTGCAATTGTTTTAAAAAATCCAAGAGTAAGAAACAAAGAAATAATTGGTGACATCTTTTTAATAAAACTTTTCAATAAATTAGAAGATGCAAGAGAATTAAGTGCAATGATTAATGCTTGTTCAAGGTTAGGAGAAAGCGAAACAGCAATTCAATTTTGTATGGAGTCTATGAAAGCAAAGAAAAAAGCAGAATTATTGCATACAAAATACAAGCAATTTATTATTTCTGGATTAAAATTCGTCTCCGAATCTGAAAAAATAGAAGGAAGTGGATTTGTTATAATAAATGCTAAAGAAAATATAAAAGATACAATGGTTGGAACAATTGCAAGCATTCTTTCAAATTCTTCAGTTTATGAAACAGGAACAATCATCACAACAATGGCTTATTACGACGACAAAATAAAAATTTCTGCAAGGAGTGTAGGAAAAAGTGGAAGAAATATAAGGGAAGTCTTGACATCAGTAATAGAGCAAACAGGTGGAGAAGTTGGTGGACATGAAAATGCAGCAGGATGCATGATTAAAAAAGAAAAGGAAAAAGATTTTATTGATTATCTTAAAAAAAGCTTGGAAATTGAATTAGTAAAAATTTAGGAAAGGGAATTTGTTATCACCTCTTTTTAACAGGATTATCATCAGTTGAACAACACTTCAGGTTTAGGAATTAACTAAATTTCTTTGGGGCGGGAATAAAACAATAGTAACTTTCCCCTCATCATAACCTTTAAAATCCCTTTTTCTCTTCATATTTGATGAATAAATTAGAAGTTGGAGACAAAGTATTATGCACAGTTGATAGGATAGTCGGGACAGCAGTTTTTGTCAGATTAGAAGGAAGCAATATAGAAGGGGAAATTGTAATGAGCGAAGTTGCTCCAGGAAGAATAAGAAATATTAGAGATTATGTTGTTCCAAAGAAAAAAATAGTATGTAAAGTATTGAGAATTTCAAGTTCTGGGAATATTGAATTATCTTTAAGGAGAGTAACTCCAAAAGAAAGAAAAGAAGTAATGGAACAGAATAGTCAAGAAAAAAGTTATACAAGCATACTAAAAAGTATTTTAGGAGATAACTTGGAGAAAGCAATTAAAGAAATTTCAGAAGAACAGGATTTAGTTTCTTTTTTAGAAGAGGCAAAAACAAATTCGGCAAAACTAGAAAAAATAATTGGGAAAGAAAATTCAAAAAAAGTTCTTGATATATTAAATACTCAAAAAAAGAAAAAGACAACAGTAAAAAAAGAAATTCATTTAACTACAATCAAGCCAAATGGGATAACTATAATAAAAAAGGTTTTGGAAATATTTAAAGGAGTTGAAGTAAAATATATTTCCGCAGGAAGATACAGCTTAAGTATTGAATCAGAAGACATTAAGGTTGCAGATAAAAAGCTAAAAGAGATGATTGATTTAGCAGAAAAAGAAACAAAAAAATTAGGGATAGAATTTGCAGTTAAGTAATTTCTTATATATACCTTTTAAAGAACAATAATTATTAAAAAGGAATTAGTTTATAAGAAATTATGACCGTAATAACTGTGGATTATTTCAAGAAGTTTATTTCTCAAACAACACAAGTATATAGAAGACATCATAGGAGCGGAGACCGGATAGATGTTCAAGAAATCAATGATAAAGATAAGGAAATAAGAGAAGAATTGAAAGAATGGTTTGCATTTAGGGAAGGAAAAAAAGAAGGAGTTTATGAAGGGTTTGATGGAAACTGTCTTTATTCTTGGGAATTTTCAGATGATTTAAATAAAGAAGGAAAAGAAAGTTGTGAATATCAAACAAGAGTTCATTTAATAAAAGCTGGATTAAATGATCATGATAAACTTACCCCTCGTTCAGAGATAGAAGGAATGTTAGTATCAAGAGGATTTAAATAATTGTCTTCTGTTTCTCCACATTTCCCATTAACGCTTTCCCATATTCTCCATCATATCCTGGTTTAATTTTTATTTTTTCTTTTCTGTTTCTTAAAATTAGCTCAATGATTTTCTCATCTACATTTTTCTGGAGAAGTTCCTCATTCGAAACATCAAGAAGTATGTGAAATTCATTTCCAAACATCTCAATAAGTGAATTGTATGCCTTCCAAACATTTTTACTTTCCAAAGGGCTTCCTAACGCTAATGCAAGCAATTCATGAAGAGGAAGAACTTTGTAAAAAGGCATTGCATTTTCTAATTTATATCCTCGTTTATAAGAAGCAAGCTCTTCTACGCGATTATCTACCCCAATTGTTAAGGGCTTTTTGCATACAGGACAAATTCCATTTAATTTTTTGCTTTCTTCAGGAGAACAAGAAAAATTGCATAGGCGATGCCCGTCCCAGTGATACTTCCCATAAGCGGGTTCTGTTTCTATTGTCGCAATAAATGTCTTCTCTCTTATTTGACCAATAATTTTTTTATAAGAGTCAACTTTCCTAAAAATAGTTGCTTCTCTTCCTAATCTAAATGGCCAAAAACTATGTGCGTCAGAGAAGCTGATTATTGCTTTATTTTTCAATTCATCAATTCTCCAATTCATTTCTGGATCAGAAGACATTCCTGTTTCAATTGCATGAATCTCTTCGAATTGCTCCTTAAAACATTCTTTCAAGCTGTTAAATCCAGACATGCTTCCAAAAATACCAAACCACGGAGTCCAGGCATGAGCAGGGATAACTTCTATATCTTTAGAGATGTTCTTTAATTGTTCAACAAATTCATTACCCGGAATTTTGAATATCGGACGCCCATCATAATCTCTTCTTCCCTTTGTATCTAAATAGGAATTAATTCTTTCAGCAATTTCTAAATTAGGAACAAGAATAACTAAATGAATTCGCCTTCCTTTATCTTGAGTGTAAATCAAAGAAATTTCTCCTGTAATTAAAAATGGAAAATCCTCATAATAATAAAAACCATTTTTCTCTATTAATTTTTCTTTTATTTCTTTAAACCAAATTGGATGAGTGAAATCTCCTGTTCCCAATAAGTTTAATCCTTTAATTTTTGCCCATTTAACAAGATTTTCAAAACTAAGATTAGTACTACAAGCTCTTGAATATTTAGAATGAATGTGCAAATCAGCAAAAAACCAATCCTCTTGAATAATCATAAATAAATAAAGAGAAGGCAATTAATAAAGATGGTGATTAGCCGAAAAACGGACTAAACTACCCTCCTTACACAAATATCAAATAG
>JBBSXF010000002.1:0-8904 GCA_038045905.1 Nanobdellota archaeon | reverse complement strand
TGGGGACATGGTTTGTGCAAAAATATATTCAATGAATAAAAGAGGAATTGATTTGACATTACAAGCTAATGGACTTGGAAAACTTGACAAAGGAATTATTATAAATATTAATCCAAATAAAGTTCCAAGAGTTATTGGAAAAGAGGGAAGCATGATTTCTTTAATAAAAAACGAAACAAAATGCAGAATAACAGTTGGACAAAATGGATTTATTTGGATAAACGGAGACAAAATAGAAGACGAATTGTTTGCTAAAAAAGCAATTCTTCATATTGCTGAAAATTCATTCATGTCTGGATTAACAGACGAGATGACAAACTGGTTTGAAAAAAACAGGAAAGGAGCAAAATGAAAAATATAAATGAATTAATTATGATAGGAACAGTTGTTTTAGGAGGAGCAATAACTATTGGAGGACTTTTTTCAAATAATCTTCCTTTATTCAACGTTGGAATGGGAGTATATTTTGGAAGTGGTTTGCCTTTAGTAAAATATATAGCTAACCAAACAGATGAACAATCTACTTATGAAAGATTAGCATATGAAATGAGGTTAAGAGGAAATTAAAATGACAACAGAATTTAAACGCCCAGATGGAAGAAAAGTTAACGAACTTAGAAAAATCACTGCAAAAGTTGGAGTTGTTCCAAATGCCGACGGAAGTGCGATATTTGGATTTGGAGATACAATTGCAATAGCGGCAGTATACGGACCTAAGAAAATGCATCCACAACATTCACAAAATCCAGAAAAAGGAACTTTAAGATGCACTTACAATATGATGAGCTTTTCAGTTACAGAAAGAATTCGTCCAGGACCTTCAAGAAGAAGCATGGAAATTAGCAAAATAACAGAATGGGCACTTCAACCAATTGTTATGATTGATGAATTCGCAGGACAAGTTGTTGATGTTCATATAAATGTTCTTCAAGCAAATGCGTCGACAAGATGTGCAGGAATAAATGCTGCTGCAATGGCTTTAGCACATGCAGGAATACCAATGAAAGGACTTGTATCAAGTGTTTCAATCGGGAAATTAGATAAGCAATTAGTTACTGATTTAATAAAAGCAGAAGAAGATTGGGAAGAGGGCGAAGGACCAACAGATATTCCTATCACAATGACAGAAGATGGAAAAATAACTCATATTCAATTAGACGGAAAAATTTCAATCAAGCAATTAAAAGAAGTTGCTGAACTTGCAAAAGAAGTTTATCCTCAAATTCATGAAGCACAAAAAAAAGCTTTGAAAGAAGTGGGAGAGGGAAAATGAGCGATTATGAACCAGCTAAATTAAAAGGATTAGAAAATACAGAAGCAATTCAAGAACGCATTAGAGCAAGCGGATTACAAAATGCTGGAAATTTAAGTGTACATAGTTATCAATATGGACATTGTTTCGAATTTGACCTTGAAGAAAAAGCGAGAGAATTGGAGGAACTTAAATGAAGGTAGAACATTATGAAAATATGATAGGGAAAGTGAGTATAGGTTCAACCCTTTATGTGCCCGATATGAACTCTGCAATAAATTGTGTTATTGCATTTGATTCCCATTATAATATGAGAAAGATTCCTGGTGAAAACATACCTGCGGGTTTAGAAGGTAGAGTTGGACTAAAAATAATTTCTAAAAAAACTACCAGTGTTGGGGGTGTGGGACAATGATTACAACATCAAACTTAACAGCAGAGAGAATTTTAGAATATCTAAACAAAGGTAAAAGATTTGACGATAGAGGATTAGATGAATTCAGAGAACTTACAATTGAAACAGGAATTTCAAAAAATGCAGAAGGAAGTGCAAGAGTTAGGCTTGGAAAAACAGAAGTTCTTGTTGGAATAAAACTTGATGTCGGAGCACCTTATCCTGATTCTAAAGATAAAGGAAATTTAATGGTTACTGCAGAAATGCTTCCTTTAAGTTCACCAAGAATTGATTTAGGGCCTCCGCAATTTGATGCGATAGAATTAGGAAGAGTTATTGATAGAGGAATAAGAGAAAGTCATTTTATTGAACTGGAAAAATTATGTATTAAAGAAGGAGAAAAAGTATGGACTGTTTACATTGATATTTATTCTATAAACGACGATGGAAATCTTTTTGATGCTGCTGGAATTGGAGCAATTGCTGCTTTGAAAACTGCAAAGATTCCAAAATACGATGAAGAAACAGGAAAAACATTATTCGGCGAATGGACAAATGACAACGTTCCTTTATCAAAAGACATACCAATCTCTTTAACTATTCACAAAATCGGGAAAAATTTAATTGTTGACCCTACAAAAGAAGAAGAAGACATAAGCGAAACAAGAGTAACAATATGCAGTTCAGACGGAACAGTATGCTCAATGCAAAAAGGAAACTCAAAAGAACTCACAATCGAAGAGTTTAATAAAGTACTTGATTTGATTGAAAAGACAGAAAGAGTGATTGTTAAACAATTGGAGAAAAGCATAAAATGAGACTAACAACAATCATCGAAGACGAGGATTAAAAAATAAAATGTTATTAAAAGGATTTACAAAATACGAGACAGCAAGAATTCTTGGAGCGAGAGCTTTGCAGATTTCAATGAATGCTCCCCTATTGATTAAAATAGAAAAAGAAGATTTAGAAAGAGTTAATTACGATGCTTTGAAGATAGCTGAAATAGAATTGAATTCTGATATTCTTCCAATTTCTGTACACCGTCCTTTCCCATTGAAGAGAGATGAAAAATTAAGAAGAGTTGCTGGAAGAAATGTTTCTGACCAAAGAAGCCAAAATAGAGAAACAACAGAAGAAACAGATATTTCTGAAAGCGGGGAGATAATGGAACTTGCTACTCCTGAAGACGAGATAGAAGAAGAAAACACTGAAAGTGAAAGTGAATAAAAATAGATAATTCTGTGATATAATAATCTTTAAAAAAGACTAAGTGAAACTATTATTATGATTGAATTCAATTGTAATTATAATGAACTTGCATGGATATTAAATAATTATGAAACAATTGTTAATAATTATAAACTATTGGATTCTACCCATCCAGAAATAAGCAAAGCTGCTGCAGAAGTAATATACCCAATATTACTGCAGTTTGAAATGAGAGTTCCAGAAGAGACTAGGAAAAATATCTCAAGACAAACCGATATATTGAAAAAGAAATGTTTAGCATTTATATCTGCTTCGTAAGCTAAGCCTTTATTTTCTCTAATTTCTTTTTTAAATTAGGCAAATCTTTTTTTGTTATATTCCAAAGAATGTTTAAATCAACTCCAAAATAATGATGAATTAAAATGTCTCTTGTTCCGATAATATGTTTCCACTCTATTTCTTTATGTTTGTTTTTAAAATAGTCAGAAAGGTTTTTGGAAGCTTCTCCAATTATCTCTATTTCCCTTGTTATTGCACTTTGCTTCAATCTGTTTGAAATTAATTCTTCTTTCAGCATTCCTTCTGAAAAATTCTCAATTGCTTCAATACTTTCTAGTATATGCTTGATAAAGATTAAATCATCTTTTTCCATTAAATTATTTTAACCTCTTCGTTTAGGATTTTATCTTTAAGATACGGGCTTATTCCGTTGTAGCTCACCAAGTCTATTTTTTTGTTCAGTTTATCTTGAAGTTCTATTTGAATTTTTACAAATCCAAATCCAATATCTTTTGGAGGTTCAATAAGCAAGTCAATATCACTTTTTTCTGTCTGTTCTCCTCTAGCATAACTTCCGAATATTCCTGCTTTTTTTACATTATTCTTTTTTAATATCCGGATGATACTAGAAATTAATTTACTTGATACGTTTATTTTATACATATTTGTTGGTTTTAATTCTTTGTCTGCTTCTTTTTCTTTTGCAGACAAATCTTTTTGAGAGAGGTTAACTCCCAAATATTTTCTTTTTTTTGAAATTATTTTCTTGTTTCTTATAGAGAGAACTCTATAAAAATATTTTTTCTTGTTTCTTTCTTTAATTTCTGTATAAGTCATAATAGATGTACGGCTACATTGTTTATAAGTTTTGTTATGTAGACCCACAAGAAGAGGACAAGCTAAATCACGCAGAGATTTTAATTAGAAATGTTTTTAAAAGCTGAATTTCGAGATAAATTATGGTAAATTATGAATATAGAGATTTAGTACACGAATTACTTGCTGGACAAGACCTTATTAGAGAATGCTCTGAAACTGGTGAAGAAGTTGATTTTAGTAAATTAATTAGAACAACCAGAGCTATTAATTTTTATAGGACTCATAAAGAAAAATATACTTTAGAGCAAAGAACAGGAATAACATTGCTTATTCAAGGAATTAATGAATTTTATTATGTACCAAGTGCAGAAGAAGTTGCTTAAATGATTTTCTTAACATTTATTAATCTTAATTCATTTTCTTATATATGATAATTAAGCAAATGGGAGATTTTCATTAAAATGAAAATAAGCGAGGTGTCTGCAAAAACAATTTTAGATTCTCGAAAAGAAAAAACAATTCTTGTTTCCATCAAAACAAATGCTGGAGAATTTTCTGCAAGTGCTCCAAATGGAAAATCTACTGGAAAATATGAAGCAAAATCTTACAATAAAAATTTAGATGGCGACGTAAAAACAATAAAACAGCTTGGAGAATATTTTTCAAAAGAAATATTTGAAAAATTTGATGATTTGAAAAGAGTTGAGGATATCTGTGAAAATCAAATAGGAGCAAATTCTGTCTTTGCATTTGAATCTGCTATTTTGAAAGCGTTAGCAAGTGAAAAGAAAAAAGAAGTTTGGGAATTGATAAATCCTAATGGAAGGAGATTTCCTCGCTTAGTCGGAAACTGCATTGGTGGAGGGAAACATTCCAAATCAGAAAAGAAACCTAATTTTCAAGAATTTGAAATAATCCCAGATACTAAAAATGTGGGAAAAGCATTTGAGTTAAGCAAGAAAATAAAAAAAGATGTAAAGGTTATTATCCATAGAGAAGATAAAAAATTCAACGAAGAAAGAAATGACGAAGACGCTTGGATGACTGCTCTTAATGAAAAAGAAGTTTTAGATATTCTGAAAAAAACAAATGTTCCTTTGGGGATAGATATTGCTGCTTCAAGTTTTTACAAAAGAAAAAATTACAATTACACTAACCCGATTTTGAAAAGAAGCTTGGAAGAGCAATTTTTTTATGTTTCTAACCTAATAAAAAACTTCAATATCCTTTATGTTGAAGACCCTTTTGACGAGAACGATTTTGAAAGCTTTGCAAGATTGCTGAAGAGATTTCCAGACAGATTAATTGTTGGAGATGATTTAACAACTACCAATTTGAAAAGATTGGAAAAAGCAATAAAAATGAAAAGCATAAATGCTATTATTGTAAAACCAAATCAAATTGGCTCTTTAATTGAAGTAAAAGAAGTTTGTGAATTAGCAAAAAAGAATAACATTAAAATCGTTTTCTCACACAGAAGTGGAGAGACAGAAGAAACAATACTCGCTGATTTAGCTTTTGGATTTCAAGCTGATTTTTTTAAATGCGGAATAACAGGACGCGAGAGGGAAGTTAAGATAAAGAGATTAGTGGAGATAGAGAAAGAAGTAAAATAAATATTTCAATAAGTTATTTCAATTCTTCTTAACAAATAAATAAGTAGATTTGCCGTCATTAATTCCTTTATCAATGCTAACTATTCTTTTCTTTTTAGATAATCTTTCTATCGCCCAAGCAGTTGGTACAAACTCCCCCATCCATTCATCACTATAATCATCAACAAGGAGAATTCCTCCTTTTTGGAGAGAGTTCACCATATTATTTAGTGCTCTATCTAAAATTTTTTCATTAGTCCAGCCTTGTTCTGAGGGAATGTGACATAAAATGTTTAAGCAATGTATAAAATCAAATTGGTTAAATGAAGATAAATCATAAGTTATTACGTCTCCGTATATAAAAGAAACATCTCCCTTTACAATCTTCTCTTCATATCTTGAAGGCAACTTAGAAGAGAGGGCAATCTTCTCTATACCTTTATCATGGGCTTCTTTCATTAAACAATTTAAATCAGGAATTTTTTGACTGGTATCTTGTAAATATCTAACCCAAGAATTCCAATTTTCTTCTTTTAAAACTTCTAGATTTCCTGATTTTTGAGAAAGATGATAATCCAATCCAAAAGAAACTTCTTCCTTCTTCTTTAGTATATCTAAGATTCTACTTTCTGTATCTATAATCACCATCTTGTACTCTTTTCCTTTGCTCTCAAGAATAGATGAAAGCTCTATTGGAAGTGTGCCAGAAGAATTTCCTTCTTCATTCATTCCGACCCCCACACATAAAATGTTCGGATTTGTTGGAAGTTTACTAAAATATTCTCTAAGAATAGTATCTATCTCAGGATACCTGCCAAAATAACATTTGGTATAGTTATGACTTTTATCGGGCTTAGTATATAATGGAAAAATTCTTTCTTTAACTTTTTCTAGCACTTTTATCATAAGGGGGCGTATATCAAGATGTTTTTAAAGTTTTTGAAAAGGGATAATTAATTCCTCTTTTTCCCCATTGAAAACCTTTAAAAATATACTTTTTCTTTGAATTATCATGCCAAGCCATTACGCATAGGCTTCGCGATAAATTTAACATGGTAAGAAAAAAACAAGAAGAAGAAAATTCTGAAGTTGAAGTTCTTGAACAAAAAGACCCAGAAGAATTGAATGAGAAAGAAGTTGAGAAACTTGCAGAAGCAGAATCTACTACTCTTGAGAAAGACGTTGAAGAAAAGAAGAAAAAACTTCTTGAAAAATTAGAGAAACTTAAAGGCAAAGTAGATGTGGTAGATGTTGAAGGGTTGAAAGAAAAAATCAAAGCAAAAAAGAGAACAGATATGCTTATTCCTTTAGAAGATTATGTAAAAACAGGAATTTATCTTGGAACAAGAGCAGTTACTCCTACTATGAAACCATTTGTTTATAGAAGAAGGGCAGACGGACTTGCAATATTTAACACAGACATAATTGATGAAAAATTAAAAGAGGCTATTGAATATTTATCTAAATTTGATGCTAGTGATGTTGTTCTTATATGCAAAAGACAAGCTGGATGGAGAACTGCAAATATGTTTTCAAAATTAACAGGAATAAAAGTCTTCACAAAAAAATATCCTTCTGGAATTTTAACAAATACTGCACTTCCTAATTTCTTTGAAAATGAAGTTACTATAATTGTTGATTCTTGGCTTGACAAAAATGCTTTGCATGACACATTGAGAGCAGGCAAGAAAATTTTATTGATATGTGATACTAATAATTTCTCAAGAGGGGCAGATAAGATAATCATTGGAAATAACAAGAGTGCAAAAAGCTTGGGAGTTATTTTCTATCTTCTTGCAAGAGGATACTGCAAAGCAAAGGGAATTGAAGCTGAAGTGCCAGATTTGGATTGGTGGACAAGTGAAGAAGATGCCGTGATTGAAGAAAAAGTAAGAAGAAAAACCGAAAGAAGTGATGCTAAATACGGGGTTTAAGATTTCTAATACTTAAGGTTTAAAAAGTTAAAAAGTTGGGAAAAATTAAGATGGCATTAGAAAATGATTTAAATGTATTAAGAAATGAACCTGAATTGAACAAATTAAGTTTAGATTGGATTCACTTTGATGGAAATTTAATTGGGGGGGTATTTCTTTGGGAAGATTTAGCTGAAGAAATAATTCAAAGGTGTGATGAAGAAGGAAATTTTAAATTAGATTATGAATTAAGAAAAAAGATTAAACAATACAGAGAAAATGGTGTTAGGAAACAGTTTTTACCTGTAATAGGAAGCGGAAAGAGAAAAGTAAAAGTTAATCAGATTGCTTATAGAAATGTAAACTCTCAAGAAGATATGAAAAAGAGAGAGATAGTATGTTTTACCCCCAGAGAATACATTGCTCTTGGCAGACCAAAAATTATTGAAGAAGAAATTACAAGAAAATACTCTGCTTCTAAAAAATAGTTAATGATAAAGAAACTAAAAGTTTTGCTCAACTGATGGATTGATAAAAATTTATTTTTCAACTTACATAATTTGCCCACAATAATAATTTATTTCGGAAATTTAATCGTGCCTGAAAGCCGATAAAATTTCAATTAATTATTGCGAGTTTTTACGAGCAGACAACTTGGGGTTGGGTGGGCGGGAATTACTTCTCAACTTTTGTTCCACATTCATGACAGAATTTCTCGCTGTCATCAAGGACTATTGAACATTTTTTGCATTTCAAAGGAACATACTTTTTTTCTATTACTGGTTTGTATCCAGGACGTCCAGAAAGTAATTTCCCCATAACAGAAGCGAATTCATCACTTTGTTGCATTTCATTCATCCTCTTTTGTATAAAATTTGCATCCATAATTAAGAAAAAGAAAATTTAGTTTTTAAATATTTTTGTTTTGTTAATGATAATAATACTTAAAAAGTGGAAAAAATAAAAGAAAGGCATGAGATTAGAAAAAGGAGCAGAAAATCCAACTTTACTTACCTTGGTTTGTTTTAACGAACTTTGTTTAAGAAAAAACGAGAAACCTGTTTTCACAGCAAACCGAAAAAAGACAGAAGATTTTTTTAATCGTGTTAAAAGAGAATATCCAGAAGAATTTGAAGGAATGAGTGTAGAAAGTTTGAATGATTATTTGGAAAGTTTAGAAGCTTCTAGAATATTAGTAATAGTTCCAGATAGGAAATATAGAACAAGCGAGTCTTTGACAGAGTATTATAAAAAAATCCCTCCAAGAGAAAGAGAGATTTTTCATGAAATTGCTGGAAAACTTTATGACATGCTTGCTGTCGGATTGGAAAAATAGGAAAGCAAGTTTCTTTGAGAGAGCATAACTTAATGTGATAGTTTTAATACGGCTTTGTCCGGAGTTTGATTTTTCAAAACCGAAAAATAATTATTCTCGAGACA
>JBBSXF010000001.1:0-1168 GCA_038045905.1 Nanobdellota archaeon | reverse complement strand
AACAAACACAATAGAATATATAAACTTTGGGGAAAGATTAATGTCTTATACTATAAGTTCGCTTTGACCGATCCTTTCACCTTCTTTTATATTATATTAAGTGTTTCAAATTATTTAAGCTTTTTGAATTTAGAAGCATTGAACCAAATTTCAAAAACTATAAAAGATAGTGTTTATTCTTTATTTTATGGAAAAAACAATTCAGGAACTTCAAGAAAAGTATGATTTAGAATTAAAAAGAGTTGTTTTTGAAATAAGAAAATCAAAAGCTAAATTTGTTTTATTGCAGTTCCCGGATGGCTTAAAACCCTATGCAACTGCTATTGTGGATTATCTAGAAAAAAATACTAATGCTAATTTTTTAATTTGGCTTGGAACTTGCTTTGGAGCTTGTGATACTCCTTTGGAAGTTGAAAAATTGAAGCCAAAAATAGATTTAATTATTCAATTTGGACATAGTGAGATGATGCCTAACTATTAATTGATAATACAAATTCTTTTAAAGAATTTTTCATTCTTTTTTGCTTATGGAATTTAAAGAGGGAGATTTAGAAGTTTTATTAAAAGTTAAGCGGGAAAAAATAGTCAGGGAATGTGATTTATCCAGTTATGCTGAAATTCTTGAATTTAGAAAAAAAGTTCAGTATTGGATTGGCGTGGGGTTTGTTCATAGTGAGAAAAGAAGTAACCCAAGTGATCCTTTTGAAGAAGAATTTCATTATTCGCCTACTGAAGAAGGAGAAAAATATCTCAAAAGCTTACAACCAGCCCATCAGTAAAGATAATCCTACTGAAAATAATAATATTCCAGCTATTAAATGAAATATTTTAACATTTTTTTCTTTCCATTGAGCTACGCTTTCTGCTGTTGTAAATCCTTTGTAAATTATGAATGTGATTACTATCAATGGGAGGACAATTATAAAATTAAAATATAGAAGCCAAGGAAGAGCTCCGATTAATCCTAATTGTGCGAGAGATTCTGTTGCGATAAGAAGTGGAGTCATTGTGCATGGACTAAGGAAAAGCGTTATTACAAATCCTGTAATAAACGCTCCAAATGGAGAAGTTATTTTTTGAATAATTCTTTTTGCTTTTGGACGCATCCAAAGTGGCATTTCTGTTGCAAAACTTCTAGAAATAATGAGAATATTTATATATTAGATCA